>JAPKAX010000011.1 GCA_028825025.1 Rhodospirillales bacterium
GCAATGTAACAAAATTACCTGAACGCTTCGACATGCGCATAGGCTCGCCACCCTTAATCAAATGAACCATTTGACACAATTTGATTTCAAGCGAAGCTTCACCTCCAGAAACCGCAGTGGTGGCGGCTTTCATGCGCTTTACATAACCGCCATGATCAGCACCAAAAATGTCGATCATTTGGCTAAACCCACGGCGATATTTGTCATAATGATTGGCAATATCATTGGTGAAATATGTCCAACTGCCATCTGATTTTTTTAAAGGGCGGTCAGTGTCATCGCCAAACTCAGTCGCTTTAAACAGCGTTTGCGGACGCGATTCCCAATCATCAACGGGCTTGCCTTTTGGTGGCTCTAACTCACCAATATAAATCAAACCCTTTTCATCTAAAGTTTTAAAAACAGCATCAACAGCTCCCGCCTCAACCAATGCTTTTTCAGATGTAAAGACGTCTTGCGTGATCCCTAGGCTTTGTAAGTCATTGCGAACCAAATCCATCATTCGGGCGACGGCAAAGGTTCTGAACTCAGCCAACCATTCAGCTTCATCGGTTGATTTCCATTTATCGCCATCACGGGCCGCCAAGGCTTTTCCAACGGGGACCAAATAATCGCCCGGATAAAGCCCTTCTGGAATGGTGCCAATATCTTCACCCAGCGCTTCCAAATAGCGCAAATGAGTCGACCGGGCCAAAGTATCGACCTGTGATCCGGCATCGTTGATATAGTATTCCGTGGTTACATCATAACCCGCTTTCCGTAGCAAAAGGGATAAGGCATCACCCGTTACAGCGCCCCGTGCATGGGCCACATGTAAGGGGCCAGTTGGATTGGCAGAAACAAATTCAACATTAATTTTAGCCCCCTTCCCCATTTGTGAATCTCCATAGCGGACACCTTGATCAAGAATACCCGCCATTTGCGCATGCCAAAAGCTATTGGATAGACTGAAGTTAATGAATCCAGGCCCTGCAATATCCACGTTTTCAAGCGCTTCTAACGATTTCATTTTTTTAGCGATTTTGGCCGCCACATCGCGTGGCTTCATGCCCGCAGGCTTCGCCAACACCATGGCCGCGTTGGTTGTCATATCGCCGTGGCTTGGATCGCGCGGAGGTTCCAAATTAATGCGATCTAAATTCAAGCCTTCTGGTAAATCACCAGCGGCCACAATCTCATTAACAATTGTTACAACACGTTCGCGAAAAGTCTCAAATAAGTTCATCAGATGCTCTGTATTCTGTCGGTTTTTATAAATGATAAAGGTTGCTGGTCATACTCCAGCATTAAGTCCCAATCAAGCAACCAACTTGTACCACAGCAAAATGAGTGCAACGTTAAATCATGAACAAAGCGAAACTGAATACTTATAAGAAGCGCCTGCTGACACTACAGAATGAATTATCCCATATTGTGGGCGTGACCGAAGCAAGCCGAAAACCCGTCGAACTCGATCAAACATCGGTGGGCCGATTGTCGCGTATGGATGCCATGCAAGCACAAGCGATGCAATTGGAAACGGGCCGTAGGCGAAAACAAGAGTTACAACGTATTGATAGCGCACTAAAACGCATAGAGGCTGGGGATTTTGGTTATTGTGCTTCCTGTGATGAAGAAATTGAAGAAAAACGCTTATTCCACGACCCAACGTTCCCAACCTGCATTGACTGCGCTCAATCGGGACATTGAAAATCCTTGCGGCATAAAACATAAAACCGGATAGCGAGCATAGATAAAGCGATAATACTGGCCAAAAAAATTCCTTCAAACAGCCCTTTTGGGCCGCGATCTAAATAAATTGATAGAAACCAACCCAACGGAATTAAAAACCCGACATATGAGATGGTTTGCAAGCCTGATGGTATCCAAACATCTTGGCGTCCCCGCAATACATTAGCCATCACCGCCTGCCCCCCATCTAAAACAATTGCCACTCCACATATAAAAACCAGCGGCGTTGCAAATTGAACCAGATTCAAATCTGTTGAGAACATTGATGTTACCTCAAAGGCAAAATAGCAGACTGAGCCGCCAACAAATGCCAACACAATTGAGTTAACACCAAGCCCCGTCCATCCGGCCAACGCCGCATCGGGGTGATCTTTTCGGCCATATGCTATACCAACTCGCACAGACGATGCTGTGCCGAAACCCAAGGCAATCATAAACATGATGGATAACACATTGATGCCAATTGAATAAGCTGCAACAGAGCTTTCACCCATCCACCCAGCAAATATGTTCAAACTGGCAAATGAAGATGCTTCAACGCCAATGCTAAGCGCTATTGCATATCCAAGCTGGCGTTGGTTCGACCACGATGCCCAGCTCTCTGAGATTTTATCGCGTATACCAAACAACGGATGATCTGTCATGAACCAAATATAGGCAATTGCATTTATCCCTAAGAACCAGCGGGCTATAACCGTTGCCCAAGCG
This sequence comes from Rhodospirillales bacterium, assembly GCA_028825025.1. Lineage (GTDB taxonomy): Bacteria > Pseudomonadota > Alphaproteobacteria > Rhodospirillales > Casp-alpha2 > JABMNT01. The sequence continues at coordinate 2,440 of JAPKAX010000011.1, forward strand.
GCCCCCATAGCCCCATTAGCATCGAGCCCATATCCGCCCGATATGAACCATAAATTCAGAACAAAATTTAATAGATTAGCCGCAATCATGACATACATTGAAGGCAACGGACGGTGAATACCTTCTAGGAAAAATGCCGATACCATAAACAACAAATACCCCGGCAAACCGTATCCAATGACCCGCATAATGGCTCCGCCTTCGGTTGCCAAGCGTTCCGTTTGCCCCGTCAATGCCAATAAATTCGGGCCAAAATAGGCAACACCAACGGAGACCAGCCCCAAAACAAAGGCATAGGGCATCGACCGGCGCCAAATTGACCCGCATTGTTTATAGTCTTCCGCACCAAAAGAAGCGGACGTTAAAACCAATGTGCCCAAGGTCATGCCCATAAAGATCAGCATAATCGGAATAATTAGCGCCCCGCCAATGGCCATATAAGCCAGTTCCGTTGTGTCATAGCGCCCAACCATAGCCGTATCTGTCGTTGCCATAACCAAGATCCCTGCACGCGAAACCACAATCGGGGCTGCTAAGCGTGTCAATTCGCTACTATGGCGCTGGATACGGGCGACAAGCCATGATTGGCCGGGCTGGATGGGCTTTAAGTACTCGACCATTAAAGTCTCGATCTATTAAAAGGTGTAAATATAGCTAGCCTATACACGCAATAATAATTGGGGCCAAGCCCACTCCTGCATTTACGCACCAGCAATGGCGCTGTACAAGCTGAGACGCTCCCAGAACTAAAATCAGATGGATTTGATGTGACGATACAAAATACCTCACAAGTTAACATTCAGGAAAATCAATCTAGCGCGGGCATTTATTGGATGCTGTTGACGATGTTTTTTTTCGTCAGTGGCGATTGCATCGCTAAATATTTAATCCAACATTATGACGTTATTCAGATTGTTTGGGGGCGCTACTTTTTCCATGCCATGATTTTGACTATCGTTTTAGCACCGCGCCTTAAAAAGCTATTAGTGACCGAAAACCTTAAGCTACAGCTCGCCCGATCACTTCTGTTACTAGCTACAACGTCGTGCTTTTTTATGGGGCTAAATTACATCCAATTGGCCGATGCCAGCGCCATCATGATTATGGGCCCAATTTTTGTGACCGCCTTATCTGTTCCCATACTAAAGGAACGCGTCGGCCTTAGGCGTTGGGTATCCGTTCTAATTGGCTGCATTGGTGGCTTAATCATCATCCGCCCCGGCAATGGATTGTTACAGCCTGCATCAATTTTCCCAATGACAGCAGCGCTTTTATTCGCTTTTTATCAAATCAGTACCCGGTTTTTGAATCATTCAGATAGTGTTTTTACGACGCTCTTTTATAGTGCTTCAATTGGTGCAGTGGTTTCCTCGATTGCCGTTCTTTTTTATTGGCAGCCCATGAGTTTTGAGCATTGGGGATTGTTAATTCTGCTGGGCATGGTTGCCGGGTCTGGACATTTTACGTTAATCAAAGCATATCGCGCATCACCAGTGGCGACGGTGGTTCCGTTCACTTATACAAATCTCTTATGGGCTACCGCGTATGGGTATTACATTTTTGACGACTTGCCGGATCAATGGACGGTCATCGGAGCCAGCGTCATCATCGCCAGCGGGCTTTACATCTTCCACCGCGAACAAATGCTCAAAGGCAAAAAAGCCGTTTAATCAGCGTTGCTTTCCATTTGCGCATCTACGGCGGTGAGCAAGCTGTTCAAATACTCATCGACAACACCTAGCTCAGCCATTCCCTCAACTGTTGAGGCTAAATAATCGCGGCAACGGCCGTATTCTCCCGCAGCACCCGCTATCACTTTAGACATCACAAGAATGGGCATACCACCGGCGTATTGGGTATGGGTTGGGTCAACAACAAAAGTCAGGGCTTTAACAACCTCGCCCGATTGAAGGGTTAAATCGGCCCAGATCGCATTATAGACACCTGTGTTCATTTCACGGTTCCATATAATTGGCCATTCGGTATCTTCGTTTTCAGGCAAAAGCCGGTATGCAAGCCCCTTACAGGCCCCATCGCCTTTTTCCAGACAAAGCCCTAAGCCTGGACGTTCGATGGTTCCACGCGCCACCGTTGCCCAAATGTGGAATTTACGTTCCCAGCCCTCAAACAGAGCCTCTTCACAGCGATCATGCTCAAAACACGGGTTCCACATTAAGGACCCAAAGGCGAAGATCCATAAAGGGCCTTCAGGGCGGTTGTTCAAAACTGTTTGAAGGCGCGAAGCCCGCTCGTCTTCCGTTAAACGAATAAACTTTTCAGTTGGCCATGGAATATTTGAGCTTTGATCATCCATATCAGATTAATAGGTCTGTTCTTTTGTTTTACGGAACGTGATATCGGGCCAATCTTCTTCGGCTTTATTCAAATGCCACGCATTTCGGGCCATAAATACCGGGGCCGCATCGTGATCATGAGCAATCGACGCTTGCGATGCGTCTAAAAACTTTTTTAACAGTAAATGATCTACGTTTTCAACCCAACGCGCCGTATACAGTTCCGTTGGCTCAAAACGCACTGGAATGTCGTATTCACTTCGGATGCGATCAGCCAAAACTTCAAATTGAAGCACACCAACCACTCCAACAACCCAATCAGAACTCATGATCGGTTTAAACACCCGTGCAGCGCCTTCTTCAGCCAATTGTTGCAATGCCTTACCCAAGTGCTTTGCGCGCATGGGGTCGTCTGGGCGAACCTTCTGCAGCATTTCAGGGGCGAAGCTTGGGATGCCCGTAAAGCGTATGTCTTCACCTTCGGTCAACGCATCACCAATGCGCAAGTTACCATGGTTCGGAATACCAATAATATCACCCGCATAGGCTTCTTCGGCTAATTCACGGTCTTGGGCCAGAAACAGAACAGGATTATGAATATTTAAGGTTTTCCCAGACCGTGAATGAAGCATTTTCATACCCCGCTTAAAACGCCCGGAACATATTTTTACAAAAGCAATACGGTCCCGGTGTTTGGGGTCCATGTTAGCTTGAATTTTAAACACAAAAGCACTCACTTTGGGTTCAGCCGGATCGATATCGCGGGCCAATGCGGGCTGAGGCCTTGGTGATGGAGCGTCTTTGCCTAATTCATTGAGCAATTCCCGAACACCAAAGTTATTGATCGCACTGCCAAAAAATACAGGAGTTAGGTTGCCTTCACGGTAGGCTTCCAAATCAAACGGTGGACATAACCCGCGAACCATTTCAACGTCTTCACGCAACTTTGCAACAGCGTAAGCTGGCAAAAGTTCATCCAACCTTGGATCATCCAAACCCTCGCAGACTTCACCTGCGTCCGGAATCTCACCTTTTGATTTTGCAATCAGCACCAAGCGGTCATTTAATAGATCGTAACAGCCCAGAAAATCTCGGCCCATACCAATAGGCCAGCTGGCTGGCGTTACATCAAGCTGCAACGTTTGCTCAATTTCATCTAACAAATCAAACGGATCCCGGGCTTCACGGTCCATTTTATTGATAAACGTAAAAATCGGCAAATTACGCATACGACAGACTTCAAACAACTTTAAGGTCTGTTTTTCGATACCGCGCGATGCGTCAATCACCATAATAGCAGAATCAACAGCGGTTAAGGTCCGGTACGTATCTTCACTAAAATCTTCGTGGCCCGGCGTATCCAACAAATTAAAATGATTACCGTCGTAATCATATGTCATTACAGATGACGCGACTGAAATCCCACGCTCGCGCTCGACCTTCATCCAATCGGAAGTGGCCCGGCGCTGCGCACCTCGGGCTTTTACAGCCCCCGCTTGCTGAATGGCACCACCAAATAGCAATAATTTTTCAGTTAAAGTAGTTTTACCCGCATCCGGGTGTGAAATAATGGCGAAAGTGCGGCGCCGTTCGATTTCTGTAGTCAGTGAGGTCAATAAATTATCCGAACTATGAAAGGTGAAATGCGTTTGGAACCTTAAGTAACTGTATTTAGACACAAAATCCAAAATTTCCAGTTTTAATTCAGTAACCATAATCCTTGCTATCTAGGCTGACAAAGAAACAGTTTAAAAACATACGTTTATGCAGATTTACCTGAACTTCTCATATTTTTTTGATTCTGATTAAAAATTTTTCCAATCCCCATAGCTGTTAATATTATGGCCTTTGGAGGTACAGTTCATTTTTTTTGTCACTGTTAAATTTAGCTGAATAGCGTTTTAAAGTGGCCCGCCATTTTATAAATTGTTTAAGATTGTTTGAGCGGGCTTCAACACTTTTAAAAAAGCTGCAGTAATATTTCAGGGCAGCATTGACTGATAGCGTTAGAACCAAATTCATTGTGGCAACTAGAAGAGCTGCGTATATTCCTGTTGGCCATATGGGCCTGAGTTTCATATCTACCATCCAAAAGCCTAGTTCAAATTTCCTATTCACATTAGACTTTTCACATTCGAACAGGCAACAAATTAAATCAGGCCTCGCAGAAGTGTGATCATTCACAAAACTCCCATTGCGTCTGCAATTCAATCTCGTAAGATGCAGAAAATTTATAGTTTTATTGAAGATCGGGTAATGTCACATGAGACGGAACCATCGGCATCACCTCAACTACAACCCAGTAAGCCACAGTTTAACAAAGTGGCTATTGCCATAATTACGGCGCTTATTGTCACCATTCCTATAGCCGTTACTAGGGCCATTTATTTTGTCAATTCAGAACGCCAACGCGATATTCAGGCATGGCAAATCAGGCTTGGTATTATTGCAGACAGCCGCACAACTGCTGTTAATGAATGGGTCGAGCAGAACTTTTCACATATGCGAGAATTGGTGTAGCCGGTATTAGATTGGTTGATATCACAAGCGTTCTGATTTTCAGCACCACCGACATGCGCCCTATTTCAGGCCGCACCCAAAAAGCTATTGCCCAAGCTTTAGATTGCGAACCAGCTGTTATCGATCTTTATTTAGGGGCCAGTGGCCAGCCGACAATGGGGTTTGTTATTCCCGTATATCTTCAGGTGCATCAGCACCGTCAGACCCTAAAATAACAGAGACACCGTCAGACGTATCGCCGGGGAACGCTTCGAACGATTGCGTTTCCATGTTTTCTGTTAATTGAAAAACCATCTCGCCAGAAACTTATGCACCATCGGGTGTTGTTAATTCTGGTGAAGTATCCCCGACGTAATAATCTTCGATAACAACTTGGCTGCCATCAGCCCCAGTCACAATAAAATCGTCACCACTTGCTTCAAACTCAGCAGTTGTTAGAGAAATACTATCAGAAGGTATAATTAATATTCATCGCCCACACTTAAGGCGACAATTGCATTTACTTCGGCCATTTTTAATACTCCGCTGGGTGCCTAATTTTTAGGTCACCACTTGGCGCCCGCGTGCTTCGATATTTTTCTTATTCTTGATGATTACCCAAAAGCGCATTCCAACTCAATTGAAACGATCCGATTTGATGAATTAGATCAAGGCCCTGAGCTTAAACAGTTTTAATCACCGTCCGTAATAAAGCGTAACAGTGTGCTCTGCTTGAGCAAAAAACAACCAACGTTCCGTAATCGCACCTAATGCAAAGGAGAGAACGGCCAACAAAGACAACCCACTAGATACATATCCAGTCGTTTGTTGTGTCCCACCTAGTAGCAAGATCGGTAATAAGAATGTAAGAACATTGGCATATCTGCGTAGCTTATCGCCATGCTTACGGCCGATTTGAAAACCCATTTCTTTGAGCAAATAGTTGTCTTCCGTATGGGGAGCTTCCATTTGGGTGACTTTACCAATATGGCCCAATCCAGTCGCGGTTTCAGCTGTGCTTTTGGATTTAGAATTATCAATAAATCGCCAATACCCAGACTTAACACCCCAAGCAACGAACAGTGCACCAACAGCGAATATAGGAGCCAAGGTCAAAGGAACCCCCACAACGCCATAAAGTCCAACAAGAACAACCCCACCGCCTGCAAGGCCCATGAATAAATAGTTTGGTAATGTCCAACCATTGGCCCACTGATGGATAGGAGGAAGGCTGCGATAAATCATCGCGGTGCAATAAACCGTGACAAAGGCCATCAATGCCGTTGCCAATCCAAACAAGGTGAACATCGGATGTGATGTGCTTTCGAAAACCCACAGGTACATCATTGCTAAGCTAGGGATGAAGCTAATAACCGAAGCCACACCTTCGCGGCTTAACCACGATGTTTTCCACTGGCTAAAAGCCCGCCACGCGCGCTCCGGGTGGCCCAGGTGCAGCATAGAAGAAAGCAATCCAGCTCCAACCAATACAATACCCAAGGCCATTCCAATAAACCCAAAGGTCGGATCAGCAGGAAGTTTGCCGGCGGCACCCAAAAGGCCAAATAAAAACAACAAACCGTAACCTGTACCTGTTGATACGGTGAAGAAAATAACTGAAAAAGCTGGTTGCATACCGATGTCTCTCGAACGTTAGCGTGACAAAAACTTATCAACCCACTGTAATAGGGGCTGATCATTTGATGGAAGGGTTTCAATGATAGGTGCCGACGGCAACTGGGCCGCAGCTTTCGCGCGGGGCCGAGGTGGCAAATATTTATTCGTTGGTTTGTAATTCAATTCCGGCATTAGATCATAACCACCGCGATCTTTAACCAATTTGGACACATCAGAATTGGGATCACCCAAATCACCAAAATGCCGCGCGCTGGCGGGACACGTGGAAACACAAGCGGGAACCCGATCAATTTCTTCCAAATTTTCATTATAAATACGATCAATACACAACGTACATTTTTTCATAACGCCTACATCCGAATCGAACTCACGCGCCCCATACGGGCACGCCCATGAGCATAATTTACAGCCAATGCAACGGCTTTCATCAATCAAAACAATGCCGTCTTCATCGCGTTTAAACGAGGCACCCGTTGGGCACACCGTAACGCAAGCTGCATTTTCACAATGCAAGCAAGACCGCGGAAAATGAACCGTTTGCGCACAGCCATCACCGTTTTCAGGCACAGCTTCAAAGGTATGAACCCGGTTGAACCAAACGCCGTCTTGGCCTTTGCCATAGGGGTTTAGATCAGTCAACGGAGCCATATGGCCACCGGCGTTCCATTCTTTGCAATTAACCGAGCAGGCATGGCAACCAACGCAAATATCTAAATCTATAACCAGACCAAGCCGAGTTTCCGTTTGAACAGGAAGTTCTGTCATAATTAATCCTCCCGCTTTTCACGCAATGATTTGCCATAGCGTAAAACGTTTGGTGCTGGTTTGAGGCCTTCAGGGCGTTTGACCGCATCAAACTGTGGATAGCTTTCTTCGGCCTCTTCTGGCCCCGCCTTCTCGATTTGGACACGCAGATCATACCAAGCCGCTTGGCCAGTAACCGGGTCTGCATTGGCGTACCGGTACCCACCTTCGCGTGCTGGCAACAAATCAGAGATTACATGGTTCAGCAAAAATCCTTTTTTAGCTTCGCCGGCATCCTCATCTAAGTTCCATGCACCTTTTCGTTTACCAATGGCGTTCCACGTCCAAACCGTGTTCTCGTTAACACCATCCATCAATCCAAGCTGCACACGAATGCGACCATGGTGGCTGGTGACCCAAACCCAATCATCGTCTTCAAGGCCAAGTTTGGCACCGGTTTTGGTGTTCATATACAGCTTGTTCGAGCCCGTGACCTGACGCAGCCAAGCGTTATGCCCGCCCCAAGAATGGTACATATGCATAGGACGTTGGGTTAGGGCATGGAATGGATAATCGTTCGTGTCGACCATCGCTTCTTCAAAGGGCTCGTACCAAATGGGAATTGGGTCAAAATAGGCCTCAACCCGTGCTCGATGTTCTTCAGGCGGTTGAATGTCGCCATGTCCCCGAGCTGCCAAACGGAACTTTTGTAAAGCTTCAGAATAAATTTCCATGACAATTTGCTCTGAACTTCCAACGAAGCCCATTTCAGTTGCCCAATCTAAATAGTCTTTATTAGCCATTTTATAATAGCGCTGTGCCGGCTTTAACTTGTGGCTCCAAAAAGCTTTGTTTTCGATATATTTCTCAAGCTGGTTGGGGTTTGGCTCGCCACGACCGTGTTTATCACCATTTTTACCCCGCCATCCCGCAAGCGAGCCAATACCCGGCGCTCGTTCGTGATTGACTATATAATCGGGATATCCACCCGGATACTTTGGCCCCCCATCTTCATTGAGCATAGCACCTAAGCCCAACCGGGCACCCAAATCTAAAAGTACGGATTGGAACGGGCGGACATCGCGGTCTAATTCTATGATTGGCTGACGAATGGCATCTTGACAGGCATCGGCTTCACATATCGGGCGATCTAAAAGTGAAATACAGTCGTAGCGCTCCAGATATGTGGTATCAGGTAAAATCAAATCCGCATAAGCTACGGTTTCAGAATAATACGCATCGGCGTAAATAATGCGTGGAATTTTGTATTCGCCGGTCTCTTCATTTTTGTCGGTCAGCATATCGATCATGCCCGACGTATTCATAGACGAGTTCCAGCTCATATTCGCCATGAACATCATCAGCGTATCAATCGGGTACGGGTCCCCTTTCCAAGCATTGGTGATAACGAGATGCATCAAACCATGAGCTGATAAGGGGAATTCCCATGAAAAAGCTTTATCAATACGTTGTGGCTTACCATCCGCATCTACCAGCAAATCTTCAGGGCTTACAGGGAAACCTAAAGGTGGCCCAGGTAACGGCGTATCGGCGTTGACCTGACCCGGCTTGCCAGCCGGCTTCAGTCCCGGTGGAATGGGTTTTGGGAACGGAGGTTTATGGCGGAAGCCACCGGGGCAATCGATACTGCCCAATAGCATTTGCAATAAATGCAAGGCCCGACATGTATGGAACCCGTTAGAGTGGGCTGAAATTCCACGCATGGCATGGAAGGCAACAGGGCGTCCCTTCATGGTGCTGTGCTTGCGCCCGGCCCAATCGGTCCATTCGATATCCAGCTCAATTTCTTCCTTGAACGCATAGTGTGCTAATTCACGCGCTGCTTGCTCAATCGTTTCTTGATCAAGACCAGTTTGTTCAGCAACATTTGCTGGGGCATATTTATCATCTAAATAGCGGCTAGCGACCAAGTTAAAAGATGGTTGCGCTTTGCGCCCGTCTGGCAATTCATAATCACCAACCACAGCAGGCGAAACTTCAGGCGAACGCGCATTTGCTAAAGCTTTTGTCTTACCATCCCAACAGAGCGGGTTTCCATCCTTATCGCGGGCAAACAGACCATCATCAGCAGCACCCGGATCATTAATAACCAACCAATGGGCATTGGTGTAGCGAACGAGGTATTCAATATCAATGTTGTCTGATTTCATCAACTGGTGGATCAACGACATAACAAATAAGCCGTCAGTACCAGGACGAATAGAAATCCACTGATCCGCAATTGCCGAATAACCGGTACGGATTGGGTTCACAGACACAAACTTTGCACCCCGGGTCTTTAATTTACCGAGGCCCATTTTAATCGGATTTGAGTCATGGTCTTCCGCAACACCAAACATCATCAAGTATTTAGTGTGTTCCCAGTCAGGCTCGCCAAATTCCCAGAACGATCCGCCAATGGAGTACAGTCCAGCCGCAGCCATGTTAACCGAACAGAACCCCCCATGCGCTGCATAGTTAGGCGTTCCAAACTGACTGGCCCACCATCCGGTTAAGGCTTGGCTTTGATCACGACCGGTGAAAAATGCGAGTTTTTTGGGGTCCGTTGCGCGAATACGCGACAACCAATCTGAAGCGGTTTCCATCGCCTCTTCCCATTCAATCTCCTCAAATTCACCAGAACCTCTTGGCCCAACCCGTTTCAGGGGCTTGGTCAGTTTGGCAGGCGAATTCTGCGTCATAATACCAGCGGAACCTTTGGCGCATAGAACACCTTTATTCACCGGATGATCAGGATTTCCTTGAATATAGCGAATCGATCCATCCTGAAGATGGACTTTAATTCCACACCGACACGCACACATATAACAAGTGGTGTATTTTACTTCATCAGCAACATGCGGTGATGTATCAACATATGGCGTACGTCTACCAGAACCAGTGTCAGACTTCATGGAAGGCCCTTTTGTAAAAAAATAGTATTCGGTTGTTAATCAATAAATTAAAATTGCGGAAATAACATGCAGAAAGCAAGACAATAGGTCCCTTTTCATATGTTTGGTTTATTGTTGTATAATTCAAAGTATCTATTTGCAGCGAATTTCATACATTTATTCAGCAGACCAGATTTTAACAATCATTGGGTCCAAATTAAAATACAAAATATATATGTCTTAAATAAATATAAAACAAAAAATAAGTGTATAAATTTCTCTTTCTTTCTCTACTTATCCATCATAAATAATGCTAAGCAATAAAAAGGAATACTTATGGACCATCTGGACGACATCGAAAGCAAAAGCATTTACATCCTACGCGAAGCCTTCAATCGGCTGGAACGTATTGGGATGCTTTGGTCCTTGGGCAAAGATTCCAATGTAATGGTTTGGTTGGCCAAAAAAGCTTTTTTTGGGAATGTCCCCTTCCCCGTCATTCATGTCGATACTGGAAATAAATTTCCTGAAATGTATGACTTCAGAGACCGCTATTCGAAAGAATGGGAATTAGATTTATTATTAGGTGATTGCCCCCCCTTAGAAGAAATGGACCCAACATTACCTCCCGCAGCCCGCGCAGCGGCACGCAAAACAGCCGGACTTAAAAGCTTCCTAAATGCAAATCCGTTCCCGGGTATCATAGCGGGGATTCGGCGCGATGAAGAAGGGACACGCGCCAAAGAACGTGTTTTTAGTCCTCGCGGCGTTGATGCAAAATGGAATGTAAAAGATCAACCACCTGAATTTTGGGATCAATACAAAACCGATTTCCCTGCAGGCACCCACGTTCGTATTCACCCACTATTGCATTGGACAGAGTTGGACATTTGGCGCTATATGCAACGCGAAAAAATACCTGCAATTGATTTATATTTCTCTAAAAATGGTAAACGATATCGCTCACTTGGCGATCAAAACATCACAAATCCAGTGGATAGTGACGCATCAACAATCGAAAAAATTATTGCAGAGCTTGAAACAACAAAAGTTGCAGAACGCAGTGGCCGGGCGATGGACCACGAGGCAGAAGACGTTTTCGAGCGCTTACGTGCAGACGGGTATATGTAACAATGTACAAAGTAGTAAGTACAATTGACACCCAAATCGCCCCCCTTAAAATCGTCATTGTTGGCCATGTGGATCATGGGAAATCGACGGTTGTTGGGCGAATATTTCACGATACAGGCACCTTGGCTGATGGCCGCGTTGAAGCCATTAAAGAAATGTGTAAAAAGCGTGGCATGCCGTTCGAATGGGCCTTTGTTATGGATTCTTTGCAATCCGAACGGGACCAAGGGATCACAATTGATGTCTCTCAGGTATTTTTTAACTCATCGAAGCGTCGCTATGTTTTGATCGATGCGCCAGGCCACCATGAATTTATTAAAAACATGGTTACGGGTGCGGCGTCTGCTGATGCGGCTGTGTTGGTGATTGATGCCGAACATGGAGTCCGCGAAGAAACCCGTAGGCATGCATATTTACTGCATCTACTGGGTTTACGCCGGGTTGTTGTCGCTTTATCAAAAATGGATTTGGTCGATTATTCTGAAGCCCAATATAACGAAGTGAAATCCGAATGCGTTAATTACTTAAGCTCCATCGGGCTTGATGCGTCTGCAATTGAAGTGGTCCCTGTTTCCGGCCGCGATGGAGACAATATTGTCAACGCATCCACATCAATGAATTGGTATACAGGGCCTAAACTGCTCGATTGCTTGGATCAGTTCTCTGCCCCCGCTCCAGATACAGATTTGCCGCTTCGATTGCCGGTTCAAGATGTTTATAAATTCGACAAACGCCGGATTGTTGCTGGTCGCATAGAAAGCGGAAAATTAGCCATTGGTGATGCACTCACGTTTTCACCTTCGAACAAAAGCGCAAAAATTCAATCGATCGAGTTGTGGAATGTAGATCACATACCGACCAGCGCAGATGCCGGTCAGTCGATAGGGATTACCCTTGATCAGCAAATTTTTGTCGAGCGCGGCGAAGTTGCCAGCCACCTGACATCCCCGCCCTGCTTAACCAACATGTTCCGTGCCAAGCTATTTTGGCTTGGACGAACGCCAGTTACGGTTGGCTGTCGTTATAAACTTAAAATGAATACGGCTTCTTATGTTGTTGAAGTCGAAAAAATTGAAAAAGTGATCAACGTTGAAGATTTGGGCGAAGTGACAAGCAATCAGGTTGATCGCTATGCTGTTGGAGAAGTCATATTCCGGTCGCGCGGTCTTATGGCCGTTGATGCATTCACCGATAATATGAACACTGGCCGGTTTGTGTTGGTCGATAACGATGACATTGCAGGCGGTGGACTTATTGATACGGATGGCTTTGAAGATCAACGTCAGCGGGTCGGGTCACGCTCACAAAACGTCGAAACCATCGAACACGGAGTTAAATTGGAACAGCGTTGGCGCGTCAACGGACACAAAAGCGGTATCATCTGGTTTACAGGCTTGCCCGGTTCAGGGAAATCGACACTGTCGTTCGGCCTTGAAAAAGCATTGTTCGATAACGGCTACCATACTTATGTGTTGGACGGAGAAAATATTCGTCAGCATTTGTCTGAAGATTTGAGCTTTTCACCCGAAGATCGGTCTGAAAACATTCGCCGCGTTGGCCAATCAGCTCGATTATTTGCCAATGCGGGTGTTATTGCCATCACATCGTTTATTTCACCGTACCGCACAGATCGCGACCGGGTGCGGGCGCTGGCACCAAACAGTTTCCATGAAATCTATTTAAATGCTCCAATCGAGATTTGTGAGGCGCGCGATACAAGTGGGGCTTACGAAAAAGCCCGGCGCGGTGAAATTCAAGATTTCACCGGAATCACGGCTCCCTATGAAAAACCAGTAGCACCTGAGCTCACAATTGATACGGTCAATCAAAGCGCTGAACAAAGTTTGGAACAGCTCATCGATTACGTACGTAAAACATTTTTACGCTAGGGTGAGAAGTCTAGGTAGCCTACATGTTTTGATTAATTGCGTGTTCTTCTATAAACTTAGCCGGTGAAATAGCGTGCAGATATGAAATTGCACAGCCCAATTCTTTGTCTTTGCGTTCACCAATTTCTTCACACATCGAAATAGATATCTTCGACTGCTTGCCCTTCATTTCGCTCGACAGGGCGGCTAACGCTTTCGGGTTATCCGCCTCTTTGCGGCCTTTTACGACAGGTTCATTTTCTGTTTTTTCGACTTCAAGGATGATATCTGGAGCAACACCATGGGCCTGCAATGTTTTACCATCGGGGCCGTAATACATTGCAGTTGTTAGTTTCAAGGCTCCGTCGATGGGTAGCGCCATAATACTTTGAACAGAGCCTTTACCAAAGGATTGACGCCCCATAATTATAGCGCGTTTGTGATGTTTAAGAGCGCTGGCAACAATTTCAGAAGCCGATGCACTACCGCCATTGATCAACAGAACTATTGGCACTCCATTTGCTAAATCACCGGGTTCAGCTGTAAACGAAGACGATGAATGCGAATGTCGCCCCCGTACCGAGACAATTTCACCTTCCTCTAAAAAAGCGTCGCTTAAAATAACGGACTGATCTAACAAACCGCCCGGATTATTTCTAAGGTCCAAAACAATGCCTTTTGGATCACGGCCATATTCAGCTCGAAGCGATTGAAATGCTTTGATAATCCCATCTTCCATAGGCTCTGTGAAAGCAGATACACGAACATATCCAATATCACCTTCCATGCGCCACTTAACGGCACGAACGGTAATGATTGCGCGCGTTATGGAAACAACAAAATCGTCAACACCCACGCGGTGTATCTTCAAGGCGATATCCGTACCGGGCTTACCACGCATTTTCTTAACCGCTTGCCCTAATGTTTTGCCTTTAATTGGATCTCCATCAACATGAGTGATCAAATCTCCTGATTTAAGATCGCTTCGGGCGGCAGGCGTGTCTTCAATCGGCGACACCACTTTGACAAACCCGTCCTGCATCGTCACTTCTATACCCAAACCACCGAACTCGCCTTTAATACGAACAAAACTTTCACGGTATTCTTCGCCGTTCATATAGGCCGTATGCGGGTCTAGCGATGCCGCCATTGCATCTAAGGCTGCTTCAACTAATTTAGCAGGCTCCATCATACCTGGCTCAATTTCGGTGGCTTCAACACCTTCTATTGCAGCGTCGATCAAATCTGCATCTGGAATTTTATGGACATAGTTTGCTCGAATTTGTCTGTAAGCAAAAACGAAATAATCAAATTGATCTTCATCCAGGCTCGATACATATTTTTGATATACATCCTCAAATCGCTCAAGTTCACGAGCCGCTTGTTTCGACAATGGCACCCCATGTCCAACCACGTTCAAAACCCGCGACAAAGGGCTTTCCGGATCACTTACGCATCCGCTAATAGTCGGCAAAACTGCTAAAGACATCATCAACGCAATGCCCAGCAAAATTGACTGTGGGGAGCCTTTCCAGCGCTTCACTCAAATAACTCCTAGCCGATTAACCGTCTGTCGTAATTTGTTTGATCAACTCATTAAGCACCGTTGCCGCTTCATCATTTTCGACTTGGCACGTTCCCGCATTCTCGTGACCACCACCGCCATACTGAAGCATTAAACCACTAATATTTGTCTTAGAGGACCTATCAACAATTGATTTTCCAGTCGCAAAAACCGTGTTGAGTTTGTTTAAGCCCCACATGGCATGGATCGAAATATTACATTCTGGATACAACGCATAAATCATAAAGCGGTTACCTGCATAGATGGTTTCTTCATCACGAAGATCAAGAATAATCAAATTTTCATGTATTGTCGCACAGCGTTTGACTTGATCAGCAAACAGAGTTGCGTGTTCTTTATACAGCTCAACCCGTTCGTGAACGTCAGGTAGAGCTAAAATGTCATTAATCGTATGGTCACGACAATAGTCGATTAACTGCATCATCAACTGATAATTTGAGACCCGAAATTCACGAAAACGACCAAGGCCGGTACGTGAATCCATTAAAAAGTTCATTTGAACCCAACCCGTTGGGTTCAAAATTTCGTCAATTGTATATTGTGCAGAATCACCTTTATCACAGGCATCCATCATTTCTTCGGAAATATTAGCAAACCGCTCATTGCCAACATAATAATTATAAACAACTCTAGCAGCAGATGGAGCATCGCCTTCATTGATGTGGTTTTCAGGGCTATCTTCAAGTCGAGAAATCTCGCTTGAATGGTGATCAAAAGCCAAATGAACGCCCGGAACGTAGGGAAGGTTTGTTGTGATATCGTTTTCAGAAATCAATATGGTTCTATCTTGCATATCTTTGGGATGAACAAATTTAATATCATCAATTAAATCTAGTTCTTTCAGCAAAACGGCACAAACCAAGCCATCAAAGTCACTTCGCGTAACAAGGCGAAATTTTTTACCACTACCACTCATACGAATACCCTTTTCCGTAAACAATTTTAGCTCACCCTAAATAAGCATATATTTCGAGTACACTCTAAACCATCCGATCAAATATCGAAAGTCGCCTTCATGTACTTCATTTCTATTTGTTTTTTTTCAAATGATGCGTTGTCCATATAGCCATACTTAAGACAACCAGTGCTCCGGCCTGATGAAGTACTCCAAGCGTAACCGGAACAACAAGTATAAGCGTTGAAATTCCAAGCATTACTTGCCCACATACAGCAGCAAAAAGCCAGTGAATAGGGCCCATTTGATCTTCATTCCCAACAATACTTTGAGCTAAAAACCAAAAATACATGACCATACAAAAACTTATAATAGCTAGAACTCGATGATCAAATTGGACCGTAATCGGATTTTCAAAAAAGTTAATATAAGCAGGCGATTGCTCAAACAAACCATCAGGGATCAAATCACCATCCATAAGCGGAAACGTATTGTAACTTAGCCCTGCATCCAACCCTGCAACAAGTGCGCCTGAAAATGCTGTGATAAAAACCAAAATCACTAAGCCCCAGCTCAATCTCCGCAGCTCCAACAATGCCTTATTTTTACTTTGCTTCGCCCCCCAGAAGTTTAATCCACACCAAAGCAGCAATGCATAAATAATAAATGCCAAAATCAGGTGTGCCGCCAAGCGGTATTGGCTTACATCAGGGCGGTCAACAAGCCCACTTTTGACCATAAACCAGCCCATTCCCCCTTGAACCCCACCTAAAACAAACAATCCCAGCAAAGTTGTGATCTGAGATCCACGGACCCAACCTTTAGTCAAAAAGAAGACAAACGGTAAAAAGAAAGCAAGGCCTATCAGGCGGCCCCAAAGCCGGTGCAAA
This sequence comes from Rhodospirillales bacterium, assembly GCA_028825025.1. GTDB lineage: Bacteria > Pseudomonadota > Alphaproteobacteria > Rhodospirillales > Casp-alpha2 > JABMNT01. Next base: position 18,878 of record JAPKAX010000011.1, read on the forward strand.
AATTCAAGCCAAAAGATCCCTTTAAATTCAGTTACGGTCATATCAGCGTTCACTTTTTGAAATTCGGGGAACGATTGATATTTCTCAAACACCCGCATCCATTCCGTATCGCTAAACGGTGGTAACCATCCGGTAATTGGGCGCCATTCAACCATCGACAGACCAGAATGGGTTAAGCGCGTCATGCCTCCCAAAACGACCATAATAAAGACCATAAATGCGACAGCAAACAGCCACCATGCAATAATTCGTCCCTGATGTGATTGTAATGAGTTCTGATCAGCCATTTAAATACGTCCATAATTCCATTTACTATTCTCTTAAGATAATTGTCCCTGCCGAAAAGCCAACCCTATTTGCCTTTCTTTAAATTGTGCTAAAATCTGTATCTGATCAAATTTAACTGGAATTACGCTTTTGCCCTCTATCTTCCCCGTACTACTTGTTGGTGCTGGTCCCGGAGATCCGGACCTTTTGACCGTTAAAGCAGCCCGCGCAATCGCATCAGCTGATGTAATCATTTTTGATCGGCTGGTTTCCGATTCTATTTTGGAATTAGTACCCACATCCGTTGAGCGTGTTTTTGCCGGGAAAACAGCTCGAAATCACCATATGCCTCAAGACAAAATCAACGCCTTGCTGGTTGAGCAAGCAAATTTAGGTAAAAATGTTGTTCGTTTGAAAGGCGGAGACCCTTTTGTTTTTGGTCGTGGTGGAGAAGAAGCTTTGCATTTAGCGAAACATGCAATCCCCTTTGAAATCATACCCGGCATTACCTCATCAGCAGGATGTGCATCCTACGCCGGAATCCCACTGACCCACCGGGGGTTATCGCATGGGGTTAGGTTCGTTACCGGACATACCCAAGACGGATTAGAATTGGACCTGAATTGGAAAAGTTTAGCGGACCCAGACACAACACTGGTCATCTATATGGGGCTTACTCACATCAAACGCATCGCCATTGAGTTGATTTATGCTGGCCTGCCAGATGACCACCCAACCGCAGCCCTTAATATGGGAACGCGGCCAGAGCAAAAGATTGTAAAAGCACCGCTGTCGGGTATTGCCGATAAAATTAATGAAGCCCAGCTAAGCGGAGCTACATTAATTATTATTGGGCGCGTAGTTGAATTATCTGAAGAATTGGCGTGGTTCAAACACTAAGCCAGCCCTTAAATATCACGACCCAAGGCTCTAGCTAACAACATATAGACCTTACCTACATCTGACGATAAGAAGGTTTGCGTCAAAGCACTTCCTTGATCGCGTTTCCCGGCTTCTTGCAACAATGTCTCAAACTCTTGCAAATAACGGCTTACATAATCGCGGAATTCGGTATCCGCTTGATATTTTTCACGAATAACAGTCAGTTTCGCTTTTTCGCGGAAACCTAACATTTTACGAACAAACACACCGCGTTCGCCTTTATTGAAACGTCGCCAATCTTCTTCTGTCACTGTGGTCTCAAGCACCCGGTTCATGTCGACGGCCAAAGACTGCAAGCGTTCCGAAATAAAGGAGGATTGATGCATAAAGTTATCAAGCCCAACTTCATTGTGGCGTTGTTTTAGGGCTTCAATTAAAGCTTTCGCTTCATTCGAAACATCGCGCATTTCAGTGGTTCTGCGCTCAAGTAACTGAGATGCTTCGCTGGCGCGCTCAGAAACCTGCCCCGTTGTTTCATTTAATTCTTTGGAATGGGTTTTAACTTGATGATCCCAAGCAGCAACCTTGTTCATCGCCGCGTCGGTTGTTGACGTTAACTCCATTGACCTGCGCCCCAATGCGCTGCCCAACTGCTCAAGCCCTCGTTCTGCTTGTTGATATGTCGTCGACAAGCCATGTAATTGCCGACGCAATATTTCAGTTTGAGAATCAATTTGACCAACAACACCCTCCGCTTTTGCACCCGCTTCTTGTGCTTCATGGCGGAATGTATCCGTCGCTTTAACAAGTTTAGCCGTGTTCGCATCAATTGTTGCTGATGCTTCACCCGAGCGGGCACTGATCACTTCGCCAACTTTGGAAAGCCGAGCAACAGACACTTCTGTCGATGAAGCCAAAATTCCTGTTTTGTGCTCTAGCGCAGAACCCGCTTCATCAAGCTGTGCTGTAGTTTTTGTCGAGATACTGGATAGTTCTTGGTAATTTTTACGAAGATCGTTGCCAACATCTTTCAAATTATTCATCGAGCGCGCCGACATAACGTCTAATTCGTCATAATGGCCACGGATTGAAGATGCTATAAGTTCCACATCATTGGCAAGGCTTCTAGAGCCGCTTGAAACGGCATCAGAATGGCGGCCCAATGCATCGGTCACTAATGCAATTAACTTTGTTGCTTTATCAGCACTTTGTGACAATTCATGCGAACGTTGATGGATGCTATCGCTGGACCGGGCTAAATTGGATACCACGTCAGACGATACCGTTGCCAGTTCCGTTGCCTCTTTGTGCAAGCTGTCTGAAAATGACTGAACGTGGGTTGATGCAGAATTATAGGCGGAGGTTAAATCTTGAGAACTGCGCTGTAATATTTCACCAACATCATCAAATCGACCACGGGTTTTATCCAACGATAAATCCAATTCTCCAACGTGACTTTTAAGCGATTGAGCAATGCCGTCTAGGTTTGATGCTGCACGTGTGGATGCCGAAGTTGCGTTTTCAACATGCACTTGCATTGATTTCGAAACATCAGTAATGCGTTGAACTGCCGTTTCTGAAACATCAACGACTTGGTTTTGAGTCAGTACAGATAAATCTGAAACACTGCTTACAGCATTTTGAGAAACATCCGACACATTATTTTGAGTTACTACTGAAATTTCAGAGATTTTGGATGCTGCAATTTTGGCTGTTTCATTGACATTTGTCTGTGTGGTTATGGATAATTCAGAAATTTTGGCCACTGCACTATCTGCAGTATCCGTAACACTTGTTTGAACAGTAACGGAAAGGTTTGAGATTTTAGAAGTGGCTTTGTCGGCCGTGTAAGTGATTTGATCTGAGCCAACTTGTAAGTCTTGTGTCACCCGATCCAACTTTTCAACAGCCACATCGCTAACCTGATCAAGTTGCTCAGCAGACTCTTTTAATTGCTTGCCCGCCTGATTAAGCCGCGATTCCGTATGTCCCGATAAGTCGTCCAGTTCCATAGATCTAATTTTGTACAAATCACCAATCATATCCAGCTGTTCACGGGCCCGGTCAGATGCAGATTTAAGTTCTTTTTCTTGTCCGATCATAATTTCGGTTACCAATGAAAGCAGCTGGCCCGCTTGCTCTGAACTTTTCGACAGAACCTGATTGCTATCATTTAGCTCGTCTTGTGCTGCAGCCATATCGGTAATGGCACTTCCACTTGCACCGGTTAGCTCAAGCGCGCTGTTGCGCAAAACATGAGTGAATTGACGAACTTTATTTGCCGCAGCATCTGAAGATGTCATTAACCCAGTCAAGGTATCTTGCATATCATCACCAACGCTATGCATGCGTTTTTCTGATCGATCTACATAACCTTCAAGCTCTTCTGTTCGCAGGCGCAATACGGACCCAGCATCAAGCATCATTGTTGCCGACCGAGATGATAAATCGGACAAGTGCGTCGCCCGCATATCAAGTGTACGAGAAACGTCTTCAATTCCTTTAATAGCGTTCGATGAAACAAGACTTAAAGATTTCGTTTCACCCTGAACCGTTTCACCCAGCTCTTGCAATCGCGCTGTCGTATCTTCTGATCTTAACTCAAGGCTATTGAGCTGAAATTGGAACTCTTTAACCAGTGCTGAGGTTCGGTCAGTTGAAATCTCGATCTCTGACTTTGCATCAATTAAGACCTTATTTGCAGCTGATATATCTATAACACTTCTTTCGCTAGTTACCCCCAAAAGGCGTGCTTTATCGGATAGTGTATCTGAAATAATGCTAATTTTATCTGCTGCGTGGTCAGAGGCTGTAGCCAAATCAGCTGATCTTGATTTCAACGAATCCGATGATGCATTAATCCGAAGAATACTTTGGTTTGCAATATGTGCCAAGGCGTCTGCTTTTTCAGTAACAATATCACCAACAACGCCAATTTCACTGCATGCCGCATTCGCAGCTCCAGTCAAACCAACGCTGCGCGCATCTAATTCTTCTCCGGCGCGTTCGACTTGCTGTAAAACACGCTCAGCAATGATTTCTAACGTGTTCGAGCTATCGCGTAAGCTATTACCAACGGTTTGAGCTTTTTCTCCTGTATCATCAGCTAAGCGGGACATGTCCGAAGCTTGTTGTTCAAAATTTTTGCTGACGCCTTTAACGTGTTCAGCTATACGCTCAGACGTCGCATCCATATCACTGGCCTGGGCTCTAAAGGCTTCACCCATATCACGTACCCGAGCCGTCACGCGGTCAGCGGTATCCATCAATGAATGCGACTGATTGTTTAGACTTTCTTCTATTGCCACAGATTTTTGAGCAACCAGTTCAGCAGTTTTGCTTAGTAAGTCACTTTGACGGCCAAGGGATTCAGCAATTTCATCGGCTTTCACCGTGTTTCGGTCCGTGTATTCGGACATATCGTGCGTGTGCGTCGCAACCATTTCTGCTCCGCTTTTGATCAACGCAACAGCGGCTTCGGTACTTTCAGAGATATCATCAATATTAGCTATCAAAAGAACACCCGCATTTTCAAGTTTAGATGCAGCCTGATCAGCCACTTGATCTAATTCTGACGTACTTGTTGTTAAGAGTTCTGAAGTTTCACTTGCTCGTTTTTCAACCCCATCTGCCGCATTTTTCAGCTCAGCAGTGCGCTGAGATAACATGTCTGAAAAGCCTTCTGCACGGGTTGACGCGCGCTCTGAAGAGGCCGTTAATTCGCGCGAACGAACCTCCAACAGATCACTTGTTTCACGCGCATTATCTATGGCTTCGCTCGTTACGGAATGCAAATCTTCGGTCTGCCTGCGTAAGGCGTCGGCAACCGCGTGAGCGCGTAAATCGGCGTCTTCTGAAACTTGCGAAAGCTCAACAGTTCGCTGCTTGATCATACCCGTAACGGCTTCGCCGCGCCTAGCAGCATCTTCAGATGCTTTGGTCAAATCACGCGCTTGGCGGCGCATGCTATCAGTAATTTCATTTAACCGCGATTGCGCGTGATCGGATGGATAAATCAATCGGCGCAAATGCCAGCGCAACATGGTTGTTTCGCGGCGCAATTGCTGACCGCGTTCAAAAAAGGCAACAACCATCCAAAGTAATGCAAGTGGTGTAATAGCTCCTGCAGCAAGGCCACCAATTTCGTGAGGCATAAGCTGGCTGACATTATTCCAGCCCAAACCCTGGTCGACAAATGCAATCGATGCCGCAATCCAAACGATAGACAAAACCACGCCCAAAAGGCTAACTAGACGATATTTAAGATAAAAAGGCTGCTGCCAATCGTCAAAACTTTCAACGTCAGAAAGGCCGATTCCATCTGTATCTCCACCAACCCCGACCTCTTTTGCTTGCTCCAAAAGATAGTCAGGAACAACAGCACCCAGCTGATCAGCGATCGCTTGTGCGTTTCCCTTGCTTGTGCCGCCTGTATTCTCAGCCATGTCGCCCCCGACGTTATCAGCCGTATCGCCTCGAAGTTATTCGCTTTATCGTATAGACAAACGACTTCAGTTACTCAAAACATTTATCATACACCCCAATATGTGGGGCGTAAACAACAGTGATCACCCACATATAGCGTTTTCTGGGGATAACCATCGACACAGCATCGATTCTAAGCATAAATATTGGGATAATGGTATTTAATTTTTGGAATTAAGTTGGGCTATGTTTTCGACAATACGCTGGGCGGCATCGCCCGCTGTTTGTTCTCCAAACATAAGATCTCGGTATTTAGCCCGCAAATCCGCATTCGATCTTGGATCATCAAGAGCCTGAGCGACGGCTTGAGTTAAGTCTTGGACTTTAGTCAAATCATCTCCCACATCACGCCACGCCCACTCTGGGGCTTGGGGATCGTATACCGCGATGTCTTGAAATTTTAGTGGGTTTGATAAAAGAACTATCGGACGGTCGACAGTTAAATATTGGAAAATCACTCCCGATGCGTCTGAAATCAGCACATCAGAAGCCTGAATTGCTGCCGTAGTGTCACTTTCTGGATCATCGATTAAATAAACATTCGGATCTATATTTGCCATTTGTCGCCAGCGATCTAGAACCATTGAGGGTTGATCACAAAAATTTGGATGCGGCTTGATGATAATAGACACATCTCTGCGTCCGCCCCGGATTAAGGAAATCAAGTCATCTCCCAGCATTTCAGCTGATGTCATTGTTGGCGTAAAAGTTGGTGCGTAAAGAACGACCTTTTTATCGATAGGTAAATCGAAAGCCAATGCATTAATGCGTTTATTGAACAAATCATCGTTGCCAATATAGCCGGTCACCCAAAATTGATTATCACTTAGCCCACTTTTTTGGACGAACTGCTTTTTAATAAAATCACTGGGAGCACAAATAAAATCATCAAAATTAGGCCGTTCTGAAAAATAATTTTTCATAACCATAGAATTTCGAGTTTGAACATAGACAGCGTTTGGCAATGATTTACGTAAAACATCGGCATGGGTATCACAAACAACAACAACGTCTGGATCAAATTCTATCAATTCACGCCCATCCCCCGTAATTAATGGCCAATGATCGACGGAAAGTGCCTCAAATAAAGGACGCAATAGGGGGAAATGGAAACGGCGATTTATGTGAATACCAACACGTTTTGCCCCCTTTGAATGGGCGATGTTTTTACGTCCCTGGCTTTCCGTTTGTAAACTCAAATAAGTGGCCCGGGCAAAGACATTAGTAGGATCTTGTTCAATTGCTAAATCTGCGGCTTCTTGGGCTGCATCGTTACGGCCTAAAGATTTCCGGGCGAGCGCTAAATGAGTTAAGGCATCAGAACGTTTTGGATTTAATCGCAGAGCTGTCTGCAAATGAAGGATTGCTTTATTGGCAGCTCCAACGCGGCGATATCCAGCACCTAATAAATACAAAGTTTCGACATCATAGGGGAACTGCTCAGCCGCCATCTCCAAGGCTTCTAGTGCTGCGTGCTCATCACCAGATAAAAACAAAACCTTAGCAAGGCTACGCCGGGCGGCAATGTGGCCCGGGTTATTATCTATAGCGCGGCGCAAACAATCGCCGGCTTCGGACAGTTTCCGTGCCGTCGCCAAAATTTCACCAAACTGAAAATTCGCTTCAACGTGATTGGGATCAAATGTTATGGCTTTCTCGAAATGTTCAGCTGCCGCCTCGATTGCTCCGCGCGCGCGCTCGACCATACCCAATTCGACCCACTTTTGGGCTTCAGATTTTACCGATGCCAAACCGGGGGCTGAAACGATGCTTGTAGCGGGTGGCCCTTTTAGCGAGATGATGCCAAGCTTAGCCAACCAAGCCAAGGTACGCGGAAGGCGAAAACGAGCGCCGTCAGATAGTGGTTCAGCCAAACGAATAACTGTACACGATCCCGTATCTGTTAAATTTTGCCCAACGCTTATGATATCTACTTCTGATAGCATCGCATCTGCTCCAAATTCGTTCATCATCATGACCCGCATTTCTGCTAGGCGGAACTTAAAGTCAGCTCCCACCGGATCAGACAATGAGACGATTACATCCTCATCAATCGTTCCTGAAGGGTAATTTTGAAAGAGCGAGAACGGGTCTTCGCGCAAAGGAAAGGCCGGGCGACCTTGCACCTGAGGGGCTACCTCAACCGCACAGTTTCGGATATTGGCCAGATCGCGCCATAAATCTTGATACAAGCGGACAATAACTTGCCAGTCATAATCGCTCCTCACCCGCGCACGCCCAGCATCACCCATATTTCGACGCAATTCCGGATCGTTCACAAGAGCCGTAAACGCGTCCGCAGCGGCAACCACATCAACCACTGTGCTTTGCGAAACCGTGCCACAATATTGATTATAGGCTCGGTCTTTGTCTTCACTGTTCAAGCTATCTTCTATGCGAAGGCTTAAATCAGATCCTGAATCAGGCAACGGCAACCATGTTGGCACCAGAATGCCATCTATGCCATTTCGAACCGTATCGCGGTAGCCGTTCCAATCGCTGGCAACGACGGGTAATCCTGCGGCCATGGCTTCAATCGCTGTCAGGCCAAAGCTTTCTTGAATGTTATCGGAGAGCGAGGTGAAAATATCGGCTGCAAACCACACACGATCACCAACCCCTTGATCGCGGCCATCTAAAAATAATGCATTTACACTGGGGCAATACCGCATTGCTCCTTCACGAAATTCTTTTTCAACGCCTTCGTTAGGAAACTGCCCGGCTTGAATTAAATGAATGCGTTTTGCAGTTCTTTTTGCCGCCTCTTCAAGGCTTAAATACATGGCAACTGGATGCGCTTGTGTATTGAAACTTAGGCGCCCAAAATACAACACAACAACGTCGTCTTCACCAATGCCCAAACCACGACGAATAGTGGTTCGAGCTTCAGTTGTTTTGGGGGTGGGTGCATATTTATCACAATCAACGCCCAGCGGGATCACCGGCATTTGCACTTGCGCTTTAAATCGTCCACCGCTGGATCTACTACCTAAATAATCAGCCCAATTGTCCAACAATCGCACCATCGACGTTTTGGCAGAATTTGATGTGCAAATAACCACGTCCCATGGCTGCACAGGAGCCGTCAACAACGCGCCTAAATCATCCATCACCGTGTCGGAAGAAATAGTATGGTTTAAACCAACAACCGAATAAGAACGCGCATTTGCATTGATCCGTCTGCGCCACGCATACATATCCAACCCCTGACTTGGTAGCATTAGCGTTTTTGGTGCATCGGATATATGCCCCATTTGACCAACAGGGACTGGAGTACACTCAGGGGCATCAACACCAAAGGCTTTGATCCGTTCAATAAAATCTTTATCATGTTCAGGGATCATTGATTGATTGTAAAAATGACCAACGCCGGAATGTTTGACAAAACCACGAAAGAACCCATCGCCCCCAGAATTTCGCCCCATGATAGCATCACTATTTATATCAACGGCATCGGGTTGATGAAATAGTACTGCATTTTCAGGCTGTGGGGTCTTGGTATCAACCATGGTTATTAATAAATATGTTGTCCGCCGGTGACCCAGATTTCGGTCCCCGTGACGTAACGTGCATCGTCGGAACACAGATAATAGATCGACCCAGCCACGTCATCTGCTGTCCCCATTCGATCAAGCGGAATGCGTGGAATGAGCGTTTCGTACTCTGGCTCAACCATGTCCGTCTCAATTTCCCCCGGTGCAACGGCATTAACCCGAACGTTCAGGGCCGCAAATTCCTGTGCCATTTCACGGGTTAAGGCTGATAACGCCGCTTTTGAAATGGAATAAGCAGAGCCCGCAAACGGATGGATTTTATGCCCGGCGATGGATGTAATGTTCACAACTGCCCCCTCGCCCCGGTGCAAAGCAGCGGCAAAGCCTCTGGATAATGTAAGCGGCGCGTATAAGTTAAGATCAAACACACCACGCCACGCTTCAATATCGCCGTTTAAACAGCCCAATCGTTCTTTCGATTCTGATTTGGGCGACATGCCTGCATTATTGACCAATCCATGTAACGGGCTATTGCCTAGCGCTTCGTTGGCCTTTTGAGCAAAATTGGCGATGCTATCGGGATCAGATAAATCAGTTGCAATATGAACGGTCCAATTTTTGTCCCGCCCACATTCCGGCGGGGCTTCTTCACGAGAACAGGTAATAATATGCCAACCGCGCTTTAAAAACAGGCGCGCTGTCGCATGGCCTATTCCACGGCTTGCCCCGGTGATGATAACTGTTTTTCTTTTGTCAATCATAGGTGTGACAATAAAAGAAATTAGCTGTTGATGCTAGAACAAAACCGGAGCGAATGATTACATCCGTGAACATTGCTTTGTGGAAATAACGTAGAGCTATAGTATTCGTGAGAAATCCCTTAAGGTTCGTTCATGTGCTCTGAATTTGAACAAGACCCAAACCCCGCCGATTTAGCCATTCGTTTCGAATTGATTGAACTTCCGCCACAAATCAACATGGCTTTTATCCGCCCTACGGGCCAAGCTTTAATCATCGGAATGAACAAACAGCCGATGATAGCTGGCTGGGGATTCGAGGTGGATTGGGATACCAAACCACTAATAAATGCGCGCTCTGAAACCCTAACCGAGAAAAAATCATTTCAGCCCCATTTAGAAACCCGCTGCATTGTCCCCGCAACTGGATATTCTGAATGGCGAAAAGAAGACGGTAAAAAGCTTAGAAATAGAATCCACCCCAGCGATCAAACTCTGTTTTCGATGGCAGGGTTAATTAACGACAATAAATTCACCATCATGACCTGCCAACCCAGCCCCGAAATCGCCTACATTCATAACCGCATGCCGGTAGTTTTAACGCCAGAAGGTGAAAAATCGTGGCTCGACCCCTCCAACACTTTCAAAACCGTCTCCCACCACTTAGTTCCCTACGACCGCGCCCGAATGATAGCAATTGAAGACCAACCACTCCCGCCTAGACAAGGGAGTTTGTTCGACTAAGAGAGTTATAGCCCAAAGTGGTGTTTTGGCCTTTGAATCAAGCGGCGACCAGATCGACCTCAGTCACCTCAAGACTATCTTTGAA
>JAPKAX010000197.1 GCA_028825025.1 Rhodospirillales bacterium
ACTAAACTAAACTAAACTAAACTAAACTAAACTAAACTAAACTAAACTAAACTATGCGATACGCGTCGCCCTTGAAGAACCTGAAACAGAGCAACATTGGATAAATGGGGAAGATATATTCAAAGACATTATGCAAGACGATTGGAAAGGCGATACCAGTCTTTCCAGCGATGACGGGCTTAGCTTTCGTTAGCGGGAAGCGCTGCCGCTGGTTCCTCAATAATTCTCTGAAAAATCTCATATACCTTTTTGGCGTCTTCTTCTACGCGGGCTTCTAAGCGAAGGAAGTCGGGTTCGCTTGCGATAGCAACCAGATCTGCTTTGAGGGCTGACGACATGTCGATTTCACGTTCTTTGTTCATTTCTTCTTCAATCGTCAGGCTGAGCATCCCTTGCAAACCTTGCCATAGGCGCAGGGCTTCGATCAAAAAGGTTCCATCTTGAACGTTAATTAAGTGGGCGTCTGATAAGTTTTGTAGTGCGGCTGTGGTGTTTGGGTTCAAGATACCGGGTTGGGTGTTGGCGCCTTTGAGCAGCAAGTATTGTGTAATAAATTCAATATCGACCATGCCTCCACGCATACGTTTTAAGGACCATCGTCCATCGGTGGGTTTTTCGCGGGCCAACCGTTGGCGCATGTCGGCCACATCAAACAACAGCTTTTCAGGAGCGCGGTGCTCGGTTAAGGCATCGTTGACTGCGGTCTCGACTTGAGTGGCAAAAGTATTATCTGCAACCACAATCCGAGCCCGGGTTAAGGCCATGTGCTCCCACGTCCACGCTTTTTCGGCGTGGTACTTTTTAAATGCACTTAGTGTCGTTGCGATAGGGCCAGAACTGCCCGATGGCCGCAACCGCATATCCACTTTGTATAAGCTACCTTCCTCAGTAAGGGCCGTAATCGCATTGATGTAGCGCTGACCCAAACGGGTAAAATATTGGGTTGCGTATAAGGGCTTTTGACCATTAGATTGTGATTGTTCGTCGGTAACATCGTAAATAAAAATCAAATCTAAATCCGAAGACGCAGTCATCTCGCGGCTGCCCAATTTTCCCAACGCCAGAACGGCTAAGCTTGACCCTTCAACGTGACCATGATTTTTTGCAAACTCTGCTTCAACGCGGGGGTAGAGCCCTTGAAGTGCGGCCTGCGCAATATCGCTTAAAGCGCCTGATGCCTCTTTTGGACCAATCAAGCCTTGCACCCGCTGAACGCCAATTTGGAAGCGACGGTCATTGGTCCAACGTCGACAAATATTTAAGGTTTCTTCTAAATATTCGGAGCGATCAAGTTGCCGGGCAAGATCAATTTTCAGTTTTAAAAAATTAGGTGGGTTGTCAAAAAAATCAGGCGCTAAAACGCTATCTAAGACAGAAGACCGGCTGGCCAAGTGGCGCGCGAGGCGAGGGGCTTTCCCCATGATTTCTGCAACCAGTTTTAAGATTTTTGGTTGTGCTTGAAACATGGAAAACAGCTGAATTCCAGCTGGAAGGCCCTTCAAGAACATGTCGAACTTTAGGAATGTTGCTGTTGGGTCCGGCATGGTCGCAATGGCATGTAAAAGTGTCGGCATTAGCTCTGTTAAAATTTCCCGAGATCGGGTGCTGTGGGTTGCTTTGTAGCGTCCGTGGTGCCAGCCGCGAATGGTTGCATCAATGGTTTCAGGTTGTTCGTAACCAAGATCGGCGATGGTATTTAAAGTATCAGGGTCGGGGGCACCCCCCGTAAAAACCAAGTTTCTGCCAACACCATCACCGGTTCCTAATGAGGGGGCATCATAGAATAAATTGGCGTAAATATCATGGACCCGATGGATATGCATCTCGACAGCTTGGGTGAATTGATTTTGGTCTTCATAACCTGAAAACAAGGCCAAATGGTGCAATCTGGCATCGTCGTCAGGTAAGGTTTGGGTCTGCTCGTCGTTGATCATCTGTAATCGATGCTCAAGCGTTCTCAAAAAATGATAACTGTCGATCAAAGAATCTCGAGTTTCCTCATCACACAGGCCAAATTCCGTCAGCCCTCGGATTGCCATTAGGGTGAATTGAGAACGCAAATGCGGTTCGCGTCCACCCCAAATGAGCTGTTGTGTCTGGGCGAAAAATTCAATTTCACGAATGCCGCCCCGGCCCAGCTTGATGTTGTGGCCAGGGACATCCATTTTATTGCCCGATTTGTGAGCATTGATTTGGCGCTTGATTGAATGGATGTCTTGAATAGCTGCAAAATCAAGAGATTTTCGCCAAATAAATGGTGTAAGCCATTTTAAAAAACGCTCTCCAGCAACTATGTCACCCGCTACAGCACGGGCCTTGATCATGGCTGCACGTTCCCAGTTCTGACCTAAACTTTCGTAATATGTTTCGGCGGCATAAGTGGAAAGGGCGATCGGTGTTGCCCCCGGATCAGGTCGAAGACGCAAATCGGTTCTAAATACATACCCATCGGCCGTCCGTTCTTCCATTAATTTGACCAAACCGCGGGCCAAGCGAACAAATATTTTTTGTAAATTGTCTGGACTATTTGTATCTATTACTTCCGGGTCAAACAGGATAATCAGATCGATATCGCTGGAATAATTTAACTCGTGCGCCCCTAATTTCCCCATCCCCAGAATAACCAAACCAGAGCCTTCTTCCGGGTTCTCAGGGTTTGGCAAGATAATTCCACCGTTTTTCTCCATTTCGCGTAGTAAATATGAAGCCGCCCCAGACAAACAAGCTGAAGCCAATTCTGATAACATTCCCATAATTTTTTCTAAGGGCCAATATCCGGAAATATCAGCTATGGCGATTGTTAAGGAAATGCGGCGTTTGGTGACACGTAAAAGTTTAGCTATTTCAGCTTCGTTAAGGTTTTCTTTTTGCTTATCTTTTAATAAGTTAAGGGTTATGAGAGCGGCTTGGTCGGGTCCGGATTCCAATACAGAGCAAAAAAAGTTAGGATCTAAAGTAGCGCACCATGTTAAATAGGGACTGTTTGCAAGGATTGAATTTATGAGTTCGCGTGCTTTTTCGTTGGATAATAGACGTTTTAAGCGCTCAGGAAGAACTGAATCTGCGCTTGCATTTGCTGCATCATTAAGGTGTTCTAGGCCAACTTTAAGCGCTTCCAGATCTGAAGGCGTTGGTAGCGACTTTAAGGATTCTAGAAATTCAAAGTTACGCATGACTATTATACTCCACTACATAAAAGATTGCGTGATGCGCGGGCTCCGGTCAAGACATCGTGATGATCGTTTGAGGTTCCTGTGATCATTAAAACCTTCAAAGGAACACTTCAGCTTCTGGCTGGTATATGTGCGGGCCTTGCAATCTTTGTTTTGTTATTGGCATTTCAACTTTCTCAAGGACCCATATCGTTAGCCTTTTTGTCACCATATTTCGAAAAATCCGTTAACCAAGATCAGCCTGATTTTCGCCTAAAAATGCGAGACACTATCCTGACTTGGGCTGGTTGGGAACGCAGTTTGGACATTCGGGTGTTGGGTGTGCAAATCCTTAACACTGAAAATGAAGTCATCGGAAATATTCCGGAGCTTTCTTTTTCGTTAGATCGATCCGCTTTGCTTAAAGGCGACATCGCTCCTAATTTTGTTGAAATTTTTGGTCCAAAGCTTCATTTTATCCGGCAAATCGATGGATCATTGAATATTGGTTTTGTTGGCTCAAAAGGAGTTTATGGGGTGGCAACGCTAGCCGCTTTTCAAGACTTGTTAGATGGACCAAAAGAGGACCATCCGCTTAAACAGCTAAAGTCTTTGAATATCATCAGCGCTGACGTGTTGGTCGACGACCAAATGCTTGAAACCTCATGGATGGCTCCATCGGCAGATATCCACTTAACCCGTGATGGATTGGGTGTCCAAGGGCGGATATCAATGATTTTGGACGTCGAAGGCAAGCAGACAGAACTTGAGCTGATTGGGCGCTATAAAGCCGCGGATAAGAAGCTCGAAATTACAGCTGATATCGACAAGATTTCATTAGCCCCGTTTGCTTCTGTATTTGATGACATTGAGTTTTTAAAGAATTTCAAGGTGCCTTTAAAGGGCAGTGTTGCATTATCTGTCCCTATATCTGGTGGCAGCCAATCGGTTTATTTCGACGTTCAAGGTGAAGCTGGACAACTGAGTTTGCCAGAACCCTTTAATAACACTGTGAACGTAAAATCCGTTGCTATTGTTGGTGAGTATTCTAGTGATACAGGACAAACAGAAATATTTGATATTCGATTGGAACTGTCGGAAAACCAACTCAATTTTCCGGCACCTTTTCCAGATAAGCTAAATCTCAAATCGTTAGTTTTGGCAGGGTCTTATTCCAGTAAAACAGGAATTACTCGTATTCAGGATTTGCGTGGACAAGTTGGTGCTAATTGGAAAGTGCATATCCCGGCTCCAATTGATCATAAAATGCCCCTCCGCTCATTTTCTTTCTCTGGTATATACGATGCAAAAGCAGATTGGTTGAGCGTTTCAGAGTTTGTTGCTGACTTGCATGGACCTCAGATTTTGATCAAAGGAGCCGTTACGGGAGCTTGGACGGATACGGCTGCTGCTGTTATCGAGTTTGACGGTGAATTGAATAACGTCCCTGTTAGTGAATTGTCGCGTTATTGGCCCAAAGTTTTTGGGCAACCTGCGCATAAATGGATCGCTGAAAATCTGAGCGATGGGACCCTGGACTTTGTAAAAGCAAAATCAAGATTGGAAATTTCAAAGCAAGGTGAAGCCCGAGTTGAGTCCATGGAAGGTTTGATGAAGGTGCGCGGGTTGAGCGTTGATTATTTGTCACCAATGCCTCAGGGCAAAAATATATCTGCTGATATCCAGTTTGATCATGAAGCGATGAGCATCATCCTAACAAAAGGGCAAGCGGGAGACCTAAAGCTAAATAAAGGGCGTGTTGTTTTAAGCGGGCTTAATGAGGTTGATCAATATGCAGATGTAAAATTGACAATGGGTGGAACCGTTCGATCAACCTTGGCCTTTATCGATCATAAACCTTTGGGGTTTACGTCGGAATTGGGTATTGATCCAAAAAACACTAAGGGTAAAGCGCAGACAAATTTGAGTTTGAAATTTATAGTCGAAAACGCTTTAACGTTCGATAAAGTTGATATTTCGGCCACGTCAAGGTTATCGGATGTGGCGCTGGATAAAGTCTTTTTAGGGCGTGGAATTCATGATAGCACGCTTGATTTAAAGGTCGATAAAAAGGGGATGACGGTTACAGGAGATGTGATTTTTGGAAAGATTCCGGCGCAACTTGTTTGGAGTGAAAACTTCAAAAACAACCGCACTTATCAAAGCCGTTATGATTTAGCAGCAGTTATAGAGGATGTTTCTCAAATTCGCGATTTGGGGCTCGATATGGCTCCGTTTTCAGATAAGTATTTAAAAGGCTCTATTGGAGCAAATATTCGGTTTACGGTTTTTGACGATATTGATCGCCGTATAGAGGTTCGCGCTGATGTGACGGAAACTGAATTACAGTCACCTGAATTTGAGTGGTCAAAAGCTGCTGGGGTTGCAGGGCGTGCAGAAATCGTTATCGATATGGAACGCGACGTCGTTGTTGATATTCCAAAGTTTTCCATCAAAGCGGCTGACATGGATATTCGCGGAAAAGCAACGTATGATCCTAAAGGGGCCCGACTGGATAAAATCGAATTTGATCAAGTTGTGTTTGGTCGTACCAATGTTAAGGGAGCGTTGATTCCGCGTGAAGACGGCGGTTGGGATGTTGGATTCGAAGGGCCGAGTTTTGATTTTTCAGCTTATTGGGATGAAATATTTTCAGGCGCACCAGCGGATGCCAATCCAAACTCGGTACTGCCAAATTTATCCATGGCAATTGAAATTGATAAAATTTGGATTAACGATACACAGTCCATGGAAAAGGTTTCCGGTACCTTTTTTTATCAAGATGAAATTTGGCGGACGTTTATTTTATCAAGCCATTTATCGGATGGAGCCTCTTTTGATTTGTTGATCCAACCAGGAGATGACGGCAATAGACGGTTGTCTTTACGATCTGATAACGCTGGAGATGCATTCCGATTTTTGGGTACCTACGATTCCATGCAAGGCGGTAATTTAACGATTACAGGAACATATCAAGACCACGCCAAAGGGCACCCTTTGATCGGTAACGTGTCGGTAAAAAATTATAGAATTGTTGATGCTCCGGTACTTGCTCATGTGCTGAGCATCATGGCTTTGACTGGGATATTGGACGCGTTGTCGGGTGAGGGCATAGGCTTCAACTCTCTTGAAGCCCCCTTTTTGTATCAAGAAGGTATTACGCAATTAAAA
>JAPKAX010000012.1 GCA_028825025.1 Rhodospirillales bacterium
ACGGCGCTCCAGTCGTGTCGTCATGCTGGCCGTGGCTGAAATGTATATCAAAGGGGTCTCAACCCGCGACGCCGAAGCCGTCATGAAAGAGTTTGGTATTGAGAGCCTGGCCAGCGCCCAGGTCAGCCGGGCAACAAAGCTGTTGGATGATGAGTTGTCCGCCTGGCGCAACTGATCCTAGGGCGAAATACGCTATCTGATCGTCGATGCCCGCTATGAGAAAGCGCTTCTAAATGGCGTGGTTCTTGATGTTGCCGTCCTTTCCGCCATTGGTATTGGTCCCGATGAATGTCGCTGGGTGTTGGGTGTCTCTTGTACCTTGTCGGAAGCCGAGGTGCACTGTGGCGGGCCTTCTCTGAAAGCCTGCTTAAGCGTGGTGTGCGATTTGTGGTCTCCCTATGATCATTCGGGTCTAAAGGCGGCGAGGGAGGCCGTGTTTGGGGGCTGTGTGGCAACGTTGCCAGTTCCATCTGGCGCAGAAAGACCATTTATCATAAGCCCAGAAAGAAAATCAGTTAACACATTGGTACTGAACTGAGCCAGATTTGGAGTGCGCCAAACCTAAAAATAACAACAGAAAATCTGCGATTTCTGGTCGAGAGCTATCGTGAAAAGACCCCTTATCTCGCCAAATGGCTCGAAAACAGATGGGGTGCTGCCGAAAAGGGATATATCAAATGGGAATTACAGGATGACTGATCATGTCAAATCAAAATTGATCGTTCCGTTGTTAAAGACATTGATCGGCGCTTGCGACGAATTGAACGTGAGATTGGGGTGCTAAAAATCAATGATCGCACAGCACATAACTTAAAACCACAAATCCGCGTTATTCGTAAAGCTGTTGATGATAAACGAAAACTCTTACCAAGCCGCGTGATGACAGCTTAATGCTTTAAACTTTTGATAATCCTACATCTAAATCGTGGATTAAATCCTCTATGCTTTCCTGACCTATTGATAACCTTATCACATCTGCTCCAGCACCCGCAGCATCGCGCTGCTCGTCAGTTAATTGACGGTGAGTTGTGGATGCAGGGTGTAAGATTAAGGACCGGGTGTCGCCAACATTGGCCAAATGTGAAAACAAATTAACACCTTCGACCAATTTAACGCCTGCGTCATACCCGGCTTTAAGCTGACATGTAAACACAGAGCCTGCACCTTTAGGCATGTATTTTTTAGCCAAGTCATTATATGGACTTGAGCTGAGACCTGCGTATGAAACTTTGCCGACCTTCGGGTGGGTTTCTAAATACTCAGCAACAGCTTGTGCATTTTTAACATGCCTGTCCATACGCGCAGGCAGGGATTCTATGCCTGTAATTGTATAAAAGGCGTTGGCTGGTGCCATAGATGGACCAAAGTCACGTAAACCAACGGCCCTGGCTTTCATGGTAAACCCAAAATCACCAAAAGTTTCATAGAACGTGAGCCCATGATATGCGGGTTCAGGTTGGGTCATGGATGGAAACTTATCATCTACCGCCCAATCAAATGTACCTGATTCAGTTAAAACACCACCCATTGAAGTGCCATGACCCGACAAAAACTTAGTTGTTGAATTAACAACCAAATCAGCTCCCCATTTGATCGGTTGTAACAAATAAGGCGTTGCTAATGTGTTATCAACAATCAACGGAATATGCGCATCTTTTGCAATAGCAGCAATAGCTTCTAAATCTAAAATAATGCCACCGGGGTTGGCTAGAACCTCAATGAAAATGGCTTTTGTTCTAGGCGTAATGGCTTTGCGGAAGTTTTCTGGGTCAATAGGATCAACAAAGTTACAATTCCAGCCTAAGCGTCTGAAACTAAAATCAAATTGGGTGATTGATCCACCATAAAGGTTTCGCGATGCAATAAATTCATCGCCGGGTTCAAGCAATGTATAAAACGTTAAAAATTGCGCCGCATGGCCTGAGGATGCGCATACACTGGCGCGTCCACCTTCTAGGGCTGCCATGCGCTCTTCCAAGACGGCAACAGTTGGGTTGGTTAAGCGAGAATATATAAAGCCAAATGTTTGTAAATTAAATAAATCTGCAGCGTGTTCTACATTATCAAACACATAAGACGTTGTTTGATAAATCGGTGTATTACGGGCACCCGTAACAGGATCTGGCTGAGATCCAGCGTGCACCGCCTTGGTCTCGTCCCCATATTCCCATGGGCTTTTTGCATCATGCGAAGTCATGAGCCCAGTTTCCTTCGTTTCGACGTAATAATACCTGAATTGACACCGCTCCAGCTCAATTCACCAAACAGTCGCCCATATTCAATTTTAGGGCACCGATCCATGACCACATCAAAATCAGCATCCATAGCCTTTTGTGCGGCTTCATCGTGGCGCACTGTTAATTGCATCCATATTGTTTTAAGGCCGGTATCGGGGCTTAAAGCCATGGCCTCATCAACTATCCCAGCCGCCGCTTCTGAGGTTCTAAAAATATCGACCATATCAAATGTATGGGGAATATCAGCCAAACTGGCGTATACGGGTTCTCCTAATATTTCTTTGCCCGCATGACCGGGGTTTACCGGAATGACTCGCATACCTTTACCCTGTAAATATTTCATCACAAAGCTAGAAGGCCGCACCCATTTGGGGCTGGCGCCCACAAGTGCAACCGTTTTGGTGGAACGCAAAATTGTGCGTATATTATCATCTGGATAGAATAGGGGGGCCGTCATTACATTCACCACTCCGGCATTGGTTTTTTATCTATAAAAGCCTGCAAGCCTTCTTTAGCAGCACGCATCTGCATGTTTTCGACCATGCATTCTGTAGCTTGCTGATATGCGGCTTCCATACCATTTTCAATTTGTGTGTAAAAAAGTTTTTTGCCATTGGCAATAAATTCAGGCCCTTTAGATGCAATTTTATGGGCCAAACTTTCGACGGCGTCATCCAACATTTCGTGTTCGACAACCCGGTTGATCATTCCGAAGGATTGGGCTTTTTCAGCATTTATGAAATCACCCGTTAAAAGCATTTCCATGGCTTGCTTGCGGGGTAAGTTGCGCGTTACCGCAACTGAGGGCGTGCCGCAAAACAAGCCGACGCCAATACCTGATGTTGCAAATGTTGCATTTTTAGACGCCACAGCTAAATCACATTGTGCAACCAATTGGCACCCTGCAGCAGTTGCAATACCGTGAATTTTTGCAATAACAGGCTGAGGAATTAAGGTTAAAGTAACCATCATTTTACTGCATTTAGTGAACAGTTCGCGGATTGCCACATCATCGGAATTGGCCATCATTTCTTTTAAATCATGACCAGCGCAAAAGGCTTTGCCGCTGCCTGCAATCACAACGACACGCACAGATCTATCTTCGGCAATTTGTTCCAAAGTAGTTTGCATTAAAGCCATTAATTCAGATGATAGGACATTGAATTTTTTTGGCTGATTCAAAGTTAATGTTGCAATACTGTTCGAATCGCTTCTTAGAAGTATAGGTGCGTCAGTCATTGTACATCCATCCAATATGATATGCAGATTTGTAATCTGAATGTTGATCTTTGGAGCGTTGTTAGCAAGTCAAAAGGTTGCTTTTTCTTGAACCTTGCATTGGGCCTGTCTGATGAATGAAGATGCGTTAAAGTAAAAATATTGGTCGAAAAAAAGGAGCCAATAGTGGCGGATTCAGAAAATACCCTTAGCGAAAACCATACAAGCACCATAAACCGGGTTTCAGATAGCCTGAATATGTTGCTTGGTGGCGGCTATTCACCCGTTACGCTCGCTGATGAAAGTAATAAAAAAGCGCAACACGAACGCTTGTATGCGCGGATAGCAGCCACAGAAGCTCGTCGCCAACGCAATTTAGAAGCTGTAATTAGTGCTGCATACGATGCGGATGATCCCTATCAAGAGGTACAGATCGATGCGGTTATTGATCCAGATTGGTTGGCCGCGTTCACCAGTCACGCTCAAGATATTGGAAATGCGGATATGCACGGAGTGTGGGGGCATGTGTTGTTACGTGAAGCTGCAAAGCCTGGAACTGTTAGTTTATTAGCCTTACAGATATTGAGCGGTATGGTACCTGATGATCTTGATTTGTGGGAAAAAGTAGGCCGTATTGCCTTCCCAACAGGGTATTTAATAAAGATTGGGGACCGTAATGATTTTGGCCCTTATGGCATTTCCAAAATTGATATCGCTCATTTGCAAACGCTAGGACTGCTTCAAGACATTGAAGATTTAGGGATCACTTTTTATGCGCCAACGAAGGGTATTACTTTCGACTTTAAAGGCTCTAGCCTAATTGTTCGCCACCCAACCAGCCAACTTTTCACCCTACCTGCTTTTCGTATGACTGGATTAGGGGTCGAATTATTAAGCTTATTAGCCGATATACCAGTCAACATAGAGTACTTAACCGCTTTAGGTAAACACCTGCAATCAGAAGACTACGATTATCGTATCCGTGATGCCCAAGGGGCGCTGATCGAACAGGCATAAAAAACCCCTCCCTCAGTTATGAGGAAGGGGTTTGTTGTTTTAACACTTTAATAGGTTTTAGTTTGATTAAGCAACTTGATATCTGGAAATTTGGATTTAACGTAATTAGCCATCCTGTAATTCCAATTTGATATATCCCTTTTAGGCAGCAACCCATTTAATTTGATTATTAAATACTCTTATTTTATTTTTAGACATTACCTGCGTTGATGTAGATCAACTTTAAAAGATGTTTTGTATTCATTAATGTGCATTCTAAATTGTCGTTAACGCAAACGACAACTATGATTTATCAAATATTGATTAATGAGGATAAAAAGTGCCTAAAATAACCATAGAAGATTTCAATCAGTTGCTTGAAAGTGAAATGCCATGGGCCCTTGAAGCTGGAATGTTTCTTGAAAAGTTAGGACCGGGTACTGCAAAAATTAGGATTCCTTATAATGAGGGAATGCTAAGGCCGGGCGGAACTATTTCTGGCCCGACGATGATGATGCTCGCTGATGCTTTAATGTATGCGGTTGTTTTATCTGAAATTGGTAAAGTTGCTTTGGCTGTCACAACTAGCTTCAATATTAATTTTTTGAAAAAACCGCGCCCGGCAGACTTAATAGCTGAGGGGAAGACACTTAAAATTGGTCGACGGTTAGCAGTTGTCGAAGTCTCTATATTTAGTGATGGCCATCTTAATCCTGTTGCTCATGCTACAGGAACCTATTCGATACCACCAAATAGGGACACTTAACATCAGGGTATTATAGTACCCCGTACCTAAGTTACGGTTTTTTAACGGTTTTTCGTTGACATATCGAATTCAAATGATATTTTCCGGTCGCAATCAAGTAGGGACAGATAGTTCCTTACCCAAACTAATTTAAAGAGTGAACTATGAAAACATATTCAGCTAAACCGGACGAAATCGTACGTAGTTGGTTCGTTATCGATGCCGAAGACCTCGTGTTAGGCCGTATGGCATCGCAAATTGCGTTGCGCCTACGCGGAAAACACAAGCCAATGTATACACCACACATGGATTGTGGCGACAATATTATTGTAATCAACGCCGAAAAAATTAAATTGACCGGCCGTAAATTGACGGACAAAAAATACTACTGGCACACAGGCCACCCTGGCGGCATCAAAGAGCGTACAGTGGGGGCTATTCTTGAAGGCAAATTCCCTGAGCGTGTTGTGATCAAAGCTGTTGAGCGGATGATCAGCAGGAACCCACTTGGAACTCAACAAATGCGCAAATTGCACGTTTACGCAGGAACTGAGCACCCACATGAAGCACAAAAACCAGAAGTTCTGGATATTGCTGCCATGAACCCTAAGAACAAGAGGAACGCGTAACCATGGCTGAAGATACTAAAGTAGGCTTAGAAGGTCTTAAAGAGGTTATGGAAAACGCTGCACAAGCTCCTGCAGCTCTAGCTGCTGATGCTCCTGCCGTTATTCCTTCCAATACCGAAACAGCAGAAATCATCGTAAGAGAGCCAAAAATTGATGAGCTAGGTCGTTCTTATGCAACGGGCAAACGGAAAGACGCTGTCGCTCGTGTATGGATCAAGCCTGGCGCTGGCAAGATTGTTGTAAACGGCCGTGAAGTCGCTACGTACTTTGCACGCCCCGTTCTACAGATGTTGGTTCAGCAGCCGTTTGATGTTGCTGAGCGCTCAGGTCAATACGACGTATTCTGCACTGTTAAAGGCGGCGGCTTGTCTGGACAAGCGGGTGCTGTTAAGCACGGCATTTCAAAAGCTTTAACTTTGTATGAGCCCACCCTTCGTGGTGTGCTTAAGAAAGAAGGATTTTTGACACGTGATAGCCGCGTTGTTGAACGGAAAAAGTACGGTAAACGTAAAGCCCGTCGTAGCTTTCAGTTCTCCAAGCGTTAATAACGAACGTCAAAAAAATACAACAAAGACAAGGGCTTGCAGAAATGCAGGCCCTTTTTTCTTTGTCATAAATAAGTCACAACATAGCTAGATTTCAGTAATGCCTTATGTACAAAATCTATAAAAAGGCTTTTTTATAGCTTTCTGCGACACTCCAACATCATGGGCCATTGGAGGAAGTATTAAAACTCTCATCAAATTAATTCAGTTTTTCAGAAAACTTATTGATATTGCTGAACAAATTCCCAGCTTTGTAATTTTCACTCATTGAAATTAATAAGAGTATGGTGTCAGTTGTTTCATTTAGAACCATGAATTGTCCTCCATGACCTTGAAGCACCATTTCTGGTTTCCCATTAACGTTAAACACCCAACTTTGATATCCATACTTTGAGCCATTTTTATTTCCTGTATCCACGGCGTTGTTTACACCCTCATTGAAGAAGGAGCCTAAACAACTTTTAGATTTTTTTTCTTCCATCAGGTATTTGCCAAAATTAGCCCAGTCCTTAGCTGTCATAGTCAATTCACTAAATGACACAGTTGTTCCCATTTTATCCGCAGTCCAATGCATATAGCCATCTTTGCCAAATTTAGAGTAAAGCTTCTGGTAAAAAAAATCGCTTAGGGGCATGCCCGCAACCTCTTCAATTAGAACAGAGAGGGCTAATGCATCAGATGTGTGATAATTCATTTTATCCCCCTGTTTGCGCGCCGCTGCTATATAAAAATTTAAGGCATTTCTTACGCTTGCTTTTCCACTAAACTTGTCGGAAGTACCCCTAGAGTGACGGTTAAACTGTTTTTCGTCATCTCTCCCAAGTGGACTGACGCCACTATTCATTTGTAGAATATTTTTGATTGTAACATCAGCATAAGGCGTAGTTTTAAGGAAAGGTGAGTAACTTCCTGCAACATCATCAAGCGATTTTATCTTTCCTTCGCATAGAAGTGTGCCAACAGCAGCGCTTGCTCCTGTTTTACTCATGGACATTCCCATTAAGGGTGTATTGCTGTTCATTTTTCTCTTGTTGTTGTAACGCTCATAAACAATCTTATTACCTTTCATCACAATCGCAGCAATATTGAATTTGTCACCAAATATTTGGTCAAATTTTTTGTTCTCTACGGTTGTCTCCACGGCCTTTGGCAAAGTCCCATATTGCTTGAAATTAATATCGTATGGTCCTAATTTTTTGGTAATAGAAAGCTTGCTGTAAGCCTTCATGTATCGCATCATCTTTTTAGGTGAGTGATCCGCAAATGCAAGAGATGTACTTGAAAATAAAGCAAAAATGGTAAAAGATATGAAACAATATTTCATTGTATTTCCTTAGAAAAAAAATTTTCACGACTATTCAACTCACGCGATTTGTGTGTCTTCAACAATTTTATATTCTGAAACTGTATTAGAAAAATCAAGTAAAATAAAGAATTACTAAAACTCCAAAAATCATAAAAAGTTATTAAAATATATAGGTTATTAAGTCCAGTTAGCTGAGTGCTAAACACGAACTCCTAATTTTATTTGTTACAAATAAGTCACCTTTAAGGAACACATTTCAAACGCTATCTGTATGTGGTGGTCTCAAAGCGTGCCCAAGGACTTTGTAGTTAAAATCGACGAGTTCATTTATTCGGACGGCATTATTTTTCAGTCATTCTTAGTAGTCACATATTTCGCTTATGAGACCTGACTTAATGTCAAAAATATACCAAATATCGCCACAAAGTGCGTGGGTTCTGTTTTGTTTTTCCAACGTGTCCACACAATGACGGTTTTAGTGGCGGTAAGCGAACATAGAATTTTTACAATTGTGCACTTCGAACCCAGGTTTTCTAAGCATTGAATTCATAAACATAGCCGTGTGGTGTGAAGGGTTTGTGTTAGCTACCAAAGATGGTTTGGATATGTCCAAGTTCATTTAAATTATTAAGGCCGCGGGGGATAAAAGTGGGATGATTGACCTGCATGGCAAAGCAACGCTGAACCGTAATTTTACCCCTTACATGTCTTAGCAAACGCGCAAAAAAGACATTAGTTATTATACCTAATGACTGCTTTGTATGAGTTGCCAGATGTCATGGCCGAAGCGGTTCATCAAAAATATTCATCTGCATTCGACGCTAGTTACGCAGATCGGCGATGCACGGTTGTTATTAAAGTATACATGGAATTATCGGACGTTGATGCACGTTTGAATAAATGTCGGAATAACAGATTTTTTAACTGGTTAAAAAAGGCTACATATATATTCGTATTGCCATAATCGATGAACGGTGCATCAATAAAACAACGTATATGTATGAATTTAAAATCGAGGACTAAGTCATGAGCAAAATTGGTTTTATTGGTGTTGGTAACATGGGTGGCCCGATGGCTTGCAACCTTGTTAAAGCCGGACACGACGTCACCGCCTTCGATCTTTCACAATCCAACTTAGACGTGGTTGCAGATAGAGGCGCAACCATAGCCACATCATGCTCTGAAGCGGTTAGAGGTGCGGATATTGTTCTGACAATGCTGCCCGCTGGAACCCATGTGAAGGACGTCTACTTTTCTGATGTTTTCGATAATGCATCTGAAGGAACTTTGATGATCGATTGTTCGACCATTGATGTAAATACCTCCAGAGCCGTCCATTTAGCGGCGGCAGAACGTGGGTTTTTGATGTTGGATGCACCCGTTTCAGGTGGCGTTGGCGGAGCAACTGCTGGCACACTAACAATGATGGTTGGCGGTACGGATGCGGCCTATGAACAAGCCGAACCAATTTTAGAAATTGTCGGCAAAAATAAAATTCACTGCGGTGCATCCGGGGCAGGCCAAGCGGCAAAAATGTGTAACAACATGATGCTGGGCATTCAAATGTCATCTGTTGCAGAAGCATTTGTTTTGGCTGAAAGCCTTGGTCTGAATGCACAAAAGTTATTTGATGTCTCGAGTACGGCATCAGGGCAGTGCTGGTCACTAACAAACTATTGCCCTGTTCCGGGACCAGTTCCAACATCACCCGCAAACAATGATTACAAACCCGGTTTTGCCACTGCTTTGATGCTCAAAGATATGAACTTAGCTTTGGATGCGGCTAAAAGTGCGGGGGTCGATGTTAGCGTTGCTGAAAGTGCTGCAAAAATTTACAGCAGTTATTCTGAAGCAGGTGGCGATGTAAAAGACTTTTCTGGAATTATAGAGCACATCCGGAAAAGCTGATTCTGTAGGATCTTTTAAATGAACTCCGATGAATGTTGGAATTTGCGGACAGGGTAAAGCTCGTTCGTCGGGCGCGGTCCAACGGGATTTAAGTTATGTTTATCAACGCCCCGTGCCATATAAGCCTCAAACGTTGGCCACACATCTAAATCACATTTTACATTGGTTGGGCAAAACCGCATGGTGATACCGGAGCGAATCCTGTCCGATGTGTTTGCATCAGAACCATGAAGCGTTCCATCGTCATGTAAGGATATTTCACCAGCTTTTAAACTGAGTGTGACAATTTTATCGTGATCGATCGTATCTGCATCGGCTTCTTGCTCTAGGGCTAAATGAGGGGCCGGATTAGTATGGTGGGATAGAATGCCTTTGTTGTGGCTGCCTTTAACAATTTTCATAGCCCCGTTTCCTTCATCAGAATCAAACACGGCAAGCCATACTGTGACTGTGCGTTGTGGTTTAAGCGGCCAATATTGAGCATCCTGGTGCCATGGAACAACGGAACCATCGTTTGGGTATTTGGTGAAAAACTGCCCGCCCCATTGATAAAAATTGGAGCCGATTATGTCTTCTACATAATTTAAAATTGTCGAATTACGGCACAGTTCATTAAATTTCAAACTCGCCTTATGCCACATATTTACGCTGCTTAAATCAATATCTTCAGGAAGTCGGGCGGCTAATTCATGAAATAAAGCCTGTAACTCAGTAACACCCTCAGCAGAAAAAACAGGTAGATTTTTTACATAACCATCACGTTTATACTGCTCTTTTTCAGCATCCGTTAATCGGCGCTTATCTGAAGAAAGACCAAACTTTACTGGGCTAGTGATGTTCATACGAATCTCCCTAAATTAATTATGTTTTTAAAAATGTAACGGAACTACATTTTTATACAACGGTAAGGTTGCACTTACCGCTATATTTGTTCAAAACTTGATCAAGATACACCCGTACTTAAATGCAATTTTTAAAGAAATGAGATGAATATGAGTAGTCCTTTATACCGAGGCATTTGGCCCGTTGTTCCAACCCCATTTAATGAAGACGGATCGATTGATTACGAAGGCCAAAAACGCGTTTTGGATTGTATGATAGATCAAGGCTCAGACGGCTTGTGTATTCTAGCTAATTATTCTGAGCAAATGGTGATGTCGGATGAAGAACGTAAAACGTTGACAGAGCTTTGTTTTGAACATGTCGCAAACCGAGTGCCCATTATGGTAACGTGTTCTCATTTCTCGACGGATATTGTTGAAGTTCGCTGCCGTCATTCCGCCAAATTAGGCGCTGCAATCATTATGCTCATGCCACCTTACCATGGAGCGCTGATGCAAGCCGGTGAACAAGGCATGTATGAGCATTATTCCAGAGCGGCGGATGCGGCTGGCATTCCGATTATGGTTCAAGATGCGCCACTTGCGGGTGTTCAAATGACGGTTCCATTTTTAGCGCGGATGGCTAAGGAAATTCCACTGTTACAGTATTTTAAAATCGAAATGCCTCAAACAGCTGCAAAACTTAAAGCCCTGATTGAAGCGGGTGGTGATAATGTCGTTGGTCCTTTTGATGGCGAAGAAGGAATTACGTTGCTAGCTGATTTAGATGCAGGTGCCACCGGCAGCATGAGTTCTGGATTGTTAACCGATCTGATAAAGCCCGTTTTGGATCACCATACCGCTGGTGACCGGGATAAAGCCGAAGCCCAGTATAACAAAATATTGCCGCTGATCAATTTCGAGAATCGCCAATGTGGGTTCCGTGCCTGTAAAACAGCCATGAAATATGGCGGTGTTATTAAATCAGATTTCGTTCGCCACCCAACGGTGCCATTGCCCCAATCAACAGGTGACGAACTGATCCGAATAGCCAAACCGCTTAATCCACTTGTCTTAACTTGGGGGCGTTAATCAAAACCTGAGCGAATGGTTGGATTTGCAAACCTGGTTTTGCGGGAAATAAATGCGTTAAGCACCACAGCATTTTTTAAATTTTTTGCCGGAACCGCAAGGGCAGGGATCGTTGCGGCCCACTTTTTCGACAATCCGTTGTTCGGGTTTTGGGTTTACGGTGCAATCCTCAAAAACCCATTTTCCGTCTTCGCGGGTGAATTGAGCTAGCTCGTGATGAACAACCTGTTGACCCTGTTCACGATATTTGGCAACAAATTCGACTGTTCCCGTTTCGTCTTTTTCGCCACCATCAACACATTTACGGATTTCAAGGCCCATCCATTTGGTGCCTGATGCCTGTTGTTCGAATTCTTCTGCATCGAAGTCTGCTTGTTGGCGTTCTGATAGAGTGGATTTTAAGTAATCACCCTTAACCAAAACAAACGCTGAATACCGAGATTTCATTAAGCTAAGAGCGGTTGGCGCCGGGGTGCCATCAATATATCGACCACAGCAAGCATCAACAGCTAGGGCAGAACCACAGGGGCATTCAGTCATAATTAGGTATCCTTTGAATTAAATGTATTCCGGCTTTTTAATGAAACAACGCGATAACACAAGCAATCAACGATGAGTTAATAGAAATGTTCTACTTCGTTTGCTCTGGCAACCGGTAACAAAAGCGATAAAATAAGGATTCTGGCACCGTACGTATCAATTTATTGACCAAAACCATAACGATAACAACAAGAACAAGCCGTGCAAACAGAACGCCGCTGATGTGCCCACCCAAAATCAATGCAAACAAGGTGTCTTCTATTAAACTATGACAAATGGACATTAAGACAAGGGACTGAAAAACCGTCCTGTGTCCTAATTTCCCGCTTTGTGCTTCGCGTAAAATCAAACCGCCGCCGAACATCATCCCCAGCAAAACGCCCGTCATTGTTATACTCGTTGCATCTTTAGATATCCCCATAATTGACAAAAATGGAGCTAAAGCTCTGGTGATCAAACGGGTTGCTCCCGTGATATCGAACAAGCGCAGCACAAAGATCAAAAACAGAATGACCCAGAATATATAAAAGAAAGAAATAGCTGTATTTTGTAGCCAAATCAGCCATGGAGCATCGATTTGAGTATCAGGAGCCCAAGCCACGACAAGCGGTGTTTGAAGAAGACCGAAAGATGTATAGACCAAGTGTAAAACCCAGCCCAAAAACAAAGCCGTAGTAATCCGAATAAGCGTCGCGAAAATAAGGCGAACCCGGGCGCGACTGATGATTTGTTGTTCCATCGGTAATGCGTGTGCAACAACCATAATTGAGGTTAAAACCGTCGCTTGCGCTACCGTCATATCCAACCCTGTAAGCATAGCGGCTAAAACGGTCGCACCTCCGTACATGCCTGCAACAAAAGTAGTGACAAGGACCAACGATGTTTCAGGTGGTAAATCAAGGATCGACATGAACGGTGCCACTAATTTGGCGAGTTGTATGTGAAGGCCAAACCCAATCCCGATGCGGACAACAATCATCACCGGAACAACAATTCTAAGCAGCGTCCAATAGATACCTAGCGACGTTTTCACACTATCGAAGACAAAATTTTTAATTTTAGAAACCATATAATTTGAATAGAGGTAAAAGGAGTCGTATGCCATATCAAAAAAGTGAATTTCTGCTTAATCAATAGAATGTTGCGGTTGACTGTTCGGTACTGGGTGGCAACACTTCATAAATTGATTTTAAACATAAGGACGCCATTGATGCGCAATGACCCGACTTTTAAATACGATTTCCGAAGTGATACCGTAACCCGCCCAAGCATTGGTATGTTGCAAGCCATGGCGGATGCCGATGTGGGCGATGATGTGTATGGTGATGATCCGACGGTCAACCGTTTAGAGGCCATTATGGCGGAACGCTTAGGTAAAGAAAAAGCGCTTTTTTTATCATCTGGAACTCAATCAAATCTAGCCGGTATTATGGCTCATTGTGGGCGGGGCGATGAATATATTGTTGGTCAAATGCAACATACGTACCGGTGGGAAGCTGGCGGGGCCGCCGTATTGGGAAGCGTTCAGCCACAACCGATCATCAATCAGCCGGACGGGACTTTGGCACTTGATGACATTAAAGCCGCCATAAAACCCAACGACACCCACTATGCCATGACCCGCCTGTTGGCCCTTGAAAATACAATTGGTGGTCAGGTTATTCCAATGTCTTATATTCATAACGCAATTCAGTTGGCGCGCGATAACGGCTTGGGATGTCATTTAGATGGGGCCCGGGCGTTTAATGCATCTGTGGCTTTGGGGATTCCTATATCTGAATTGGCTGCACCTTTTGATTCTGTTTCGATTTGTTTATCCAAAGGGCTCGGCGCTCCGGTTGGGTCGGTGTTAGTCGGAAACGCTGACATAATCGATAAGGCAAGACGCATTCGCAAAATGCTGGGTGGCGGAATGCGCCAAGCAGGTTTTTTAGCGGCGGCAGGGCTTTATGCTTTGGAACATAATGTAGAGCGGTTGGCAGAAGATCATGCTAACGCTAAAATACTGGCAGATGGTTTGTCTCAGTTTCCGGGTATTTCAACAACTAACCCCGATACAAACATCGTCTTTGTTGAATTAGATGATAGTGTTCTTAAGGGTTTTGATGATCATTTGGCGGCTGGCGGTGTTGCCGTGAACGGAAGATATAACAGTTTGCGCTGGGTCACTCACATGGACGTTGATGCGCAAACCGTAGCGGGTGCTCTTGCACATGTACGGAAATTCTTTAACTAAAAGTTAAGAACTTTTTTAACCAATTAATTAAACTTCAGGAAAAACAACATGAAGAATACGAAACCAGAAATTGGCTTTATTGGGCTTGGAATTATGGGTGGCCCTATGGCTAAGAATTTGCAAAAGGCCGGGTTTTCTCTTCATATTTGTGATTATGACGAAAGCGCCTTGAAAGCACTGGCCGATAACGGTGCAAGTATTGCTAAGTCGGGTAAAGCTGTAGCTGAAGCAGCAGATATCATCATCATAATGGTGCCCGACACCCCCCATGTGGAAGCCGTTCTTTTTGGGGACCAAGGTGTTGCAAATGGCTTAACGAAAGGGCAATTGGTTATCGATATGAGCTCGATTTCACCCGGTGCGACTATCGAATTTGCCAAACAGATTAATGAATTAGGTTGCGATTATTTGGACGCTCCGGTTTCAGGCGGTGCCCCTAAAGCCATAACCGGTGAATTAAGTATTATGGTTGGCGGCCCGCAGGCGGCTTTTGACCGGGCCGGGCCGATGTTTAATGTCATGGGCGGAACGGTGACGTTAATTGGGGAACGCAATGGTGACGGGCAAGTCTGCAAAGTAGCCAATCAAATGTTGGTTGGCACCATGACCAGTTGTGTCGCTGAAGCGTTGTTGTTTGCATCTAAATCTGGGGCCGACCCTGAAACGGTTCGGACCGCCTTATTAGGCGGCGCTGCAAAATCGATTATTTTGGAATTACATGGCCAACGGATGATTGATCGTAATTTCAACCCCTCCTTTAGGGCCGAACTTCAACGTAAAGATTTAGGTTTGGCGGTTGAGGCCGCTAAAGACATTGGGCTTTATTTACCGGGTGCTACGGCATCGTGGCAATTGTACAATGCGTGTGTTGCTGGTGGTGATGGCACAAACGATTCAATTTCAGTTCTAAAACCCTTGGAGAAAATGGCTGGGTATGAACTTAAAAAAAATCTTAAACCATATATTTAAGATCAAAAACACACAGGGAGCCGACTTATGGGCGAGACGAAACAAAAAATTGGATTTATTGGCCTTGGATTAATGGGGCAGGGATTTACAAAGCGCCTGACAGAATGCGGATATCAAGTCACTGGGTTCGACTTAGATGCCACAAAAATAGCGCAAGCCTCCAAGCACGGCGTGATTGCTGCTAGCAATGCGGCTGAAGTTGCAAAAAACAGCGATGTTGTGTTGGTCTGTGTCACATCAACGGACGGTGTTGAAAAAGTTATTTTTGGCGCAGGCGGAATAGCGGAAACAGCCCGGCCCGGAATGGTGCTTGTTGATCATTCGACCAGCATTGTTGCTAACACCAAAGACATGGCGGCAAAGCTTATGGTTGAAAGTGGAATGGGCTGGGTTGATGCACCCGTTTCCGGTGGCCCTGAAGGAGCTGAAGCGGGAGAGCTGGCAATTATGGCCGGTGGCGATGATGTGAACGTCGCCATCGTGCAATCGATTATGGATGATGTGTCGTCTGCATTCACTGTTTTTGGCCCGGTTGGTTCTGGGCAAGTTGCAAAAATGGTTAATCAGGTTTTGGTGTTGAACAATTACGCGGTTTTAGCTGAAGCATTGGCCTTGGCTGAAGCAGGCGGAATTGATGCTTCAAAAATCCCTGACGCATTAGCTACTGGGCATGCCGGTTCCAACATGTTGAAGAACGTGTTTCCACGCATGATTGAGCGTGATTATGCACCCAAAGGATACGCGCGTCAGCTTTTGAAAGATTTGGATATGCTGCACGACTTAGCCAAAAGCCTTAAAACGCCAACGCCAATTTCAAGCCAAACGGCTTCACTTTTACGAATTCTAAATTCAAAAGGGCACGAGGAACTGGATGGCATTGCGATCATGAAGCTTTATGACCAAAACGATACGGTTTAGGGGGTAATAAATGAATGACCAACCAATCATCGACGCCCATCATCACTTTTGGGATTTGTCCTTAAACAAACATCCATGGCTATGCGGGGAAGAACGCATCCCATTTCGTTATGGAGATTATTCATCGGTATGCAAAAACTTTCTGGTCGATGACTTTAAGTATGTAACGAAAAATCAAAACGTTGTTAAAACCATCCACATGGAAGCCGAGTGGGATGAAAGTGATCCGATTGGGGAAACTAAATGGCTGCATGAACTGCATGATAAAACCGGCTACCCACATGCAATCATCAGCCAGGCATGGTTCTGTAACGATGACATCGCATCGGTCTTAGCGGGCCATGCGTCGTATCCATTGGTTCGCAGTGTTCGGCAAAAGCCAAGTGCGTCCTCATCACCGGAGCAGTTTAAGCCGGGCATAAAAGGATCTATGGCAGACCCTCAGTTTCGGGCGGGATACAAACACTTGTGTGATCACGGGTTTCATTATGATTTGCAAACGCCGTGGTGGCATTTAGGCGAAGCGGTAGATTTAGCTTGTGATTTTCCCGATACAACAATCATCTTAAACCACACGGGTCTTCCGTCAGATAGGTCTGAGGCTGGGCTTGAAGGGTGGCGCCAAGCAATGGAGTTGTTTGCGGCAGAACCTAATACTGCTGTTAAAATATCAGGTATTTGTGTACCCGGCAAAAAATGGACCCCAGAGCTTAATAGCGGAATTGTTTTAGATACAATTCGTATTTTTGGCGTTGACCGGTGCATGTTTGCATCAAATTTCCCAGTCGACGGAGTTGTATCGAGCTATGATGAAGTTTTTGATGGTTTTAAAGAGATCACTAAAAATTTCAGCCAAATGGATCGTAACAAATTATTCCACGATAATGCTTTGAAGTATTATCGCCCGGTTTAACGTAACAATTAAGGCGTCAAACAATAGACACCATGTTTAACGCTTAATTCTTATTATTTAACCCTAGATAACCTTACTTAACTCCTTAAAAAAACGGTTGCGTGGGTACTTTTTGGTCGTGATGAAATCTCACGTCTTGGATTTATCACGTAACAAAATCTCAAAACAGAACTGGCATTGCTATTGCTCTGATACTTAGTAGTTAAACTTAGCTAAAGGTCGTAATGAACATAAAATTAGCAAATAAAGTGAATTATATTTTGAGCGGTTGACCTGTAAAAGTGCTTCGTCATGGAGAAATATGTGCAATTAATGGTGTCCTTAAAGTCAAAGTCAACAAACGGTTTTAACGTTAAAACTAGATCTCAAGAACAAGGGGTTAAGCCCATGCAAGACGATGATATCTCTTTTATAGTTAAACTCGGAATGCAGGCTTTTGATGAAGAAGTGCATGCCCAAAAAGTGATGGAAATGTGCGGATAATACTATAATAAATGGGGCTGACGGAGCAGTCATTAGCAGAGGTCTCAGAAGATCAACGTGGTGTCGATGAGTTAACTGTTAATAATGAAATCAAAAAACGAATGGATACAGAATCTGAGTTAAATGAAGATCCGGAAATTGATAACGGAACACAATTATAAAAGATGATGTTAACAAATGGAAACCTTCCTTCTTTCCTTTCTTTGGTGGAGAGCCTGGATTTAATGAAATAACATTCAAAGAGTTCTTCGCCAACAATGAAAAAAATGTGGATGCATTTGATTTCTTTCGTACCTAAAAGGTAGAAAGTAACCGGCAATTACTGCCGGGCAAGATGCTAGAATGGCTTCACTTTTAGTCACCCTCGGTTTTCAGAGGATTCTATGAATATTAACTCAGACAATACAGTTAGTCGTTGTTTTAATACGGCTCCTATACAAGCTATAAAATCCAAAACACAGCCTGCTGAAGGTTTTGGCGATAAGCTAAAGGCCAATGCCTTAATAGAAAAGATGAAGACTGACCGAGATGCAATCATATCTTAAACGCAAGAATCCGCCCCATCTGATAACAAAGACGACATAGAATTTATAGGTGAGAGTGGTTTTTAAATCTTTTCTATAGAAGAACATGCCCGAAAGAATGAAGAATTACGTGAAAAAAAACTCTTGAGGCAATGGGCTTGTCTAAAGAATTATTATCCGATATGTCGGGTGAACAACTCGCGACGATCGAGCCGGTAATTAACAATGGATTCAAACGCCGCTTAACTGCTGCATCAACGATGAATGACGATCCTTCAGATGCTGAAGCTGATGAGGTGAGCGCTAAAAACATGATGTTTTCAAGCGTAAGTCATTTGAATTTTGGTTGGTCAGCAATGCTGGCTGAGATCATGATGCAAGAAGCTGTTTCAAATAATTTAAATACAGATGGTCTTGATCGCTTTATTCGCAATGTCGTGGGCAAAGAAAACCAGCAATAACTACTGAGAGTTATTGCTGGTCTTTAATTTACGCTTATTTAATATTTTTATTTAAGAAAAACCGTCCGACAATGCGAACATTACCCAAATAATAAAACCTCCAAACGCAAGGCCCACGATCCAAGACCACGGGCTGTACATTTGCATTTCATCTTCATGCGATTCTTCATCAATCATTTTAAGTCTCCTATATTCGGGGCTATTAATTAAGCAGTTTCGGAAGATACAAGGCTATTTCCGGTATAAACATCACTGCCATAAGGCCCATGATCTGTAAGCCAATGAATGGAATTACAGAGGCAAAGATTTCCTGTAGCGTGACGTCTTTAGGGGCCACTGATTTAAGCCAGAAACAGGCAGGCCCGAACGGCGGCGACAGGAAGTAGATTTGAATGTTCATAACGAATAACACGCCAAACCAAACCGCAGCCCACTCAGGCTCCATTCCCAATTCCGGTGCCAATGTAATGATAACCGGTGCGAACACAGGTACCGTAATAAAGGCAATGGCAATCCATTCCATGAAGGTTCCTAGAACAACCAAAATACCCATCATCACAAATATGACGCCAATTGCTGGTAAACCAAGACCGGTAAATAGGCTGCGCATAAAGGCTGCGCCACCAATCAAGTTGTAAATACCAACAAACGCAATCGCACCTAAAATCAACCAGATGATTGTTCCAACCGTTGACATGGTCCCTGCCAAAGCTTGCTGCATTAATGGCCAGCTAAATTTGTTGCGAACGGCAGCGACAAGCATACCACCAATAACACCAACACCAGCCGCTTCTGTTACAGAAGCAATGCCTCCGTAGATGGAGCCCATAACGCCAGCGATCAATAGAATACAAAGTGCTACAGCAAACATACGTTCGCTAGATAGTTTTGTATCACCACCGGTTATTTCTGCCACTTCTTTTGCGGTTGGAGCCAGAGATGGGTTGAAATGGCAACGAACTAAAACAAAGATGGCGTAAATACAAGCTAGCATTAAGCCAGGAATTGCACCCGCCAAGAACAAATCACCAATCGAGATTTCAGCTGACAGAGCATAGACGATCATGATGATGCTGGGTGGAATTAGGGTTGCCAACGAACCTGAAGCACAAATAACGCCAATGGATAGTTTTCTGTCGTATCCAAGCCGTAACATTTGCGGCAAAGCAACCAAACCAAGCATAACAATTTCGCCGCCCATAACACCAGACATAGCAGCCAAAATAACGGCCACAGCAATGGTTTGAACAGCAACACCACCCCGCAAATTGCCCGCAAAAATTGACATGGCATCGAATAAATCTTTAGCGATGCCGGCACGTTCCAGAATGGATGCCATCAGAACGAAGAGCGGTACAGCAATCAATGGGTACTTTTCCAACAATCCGAAGGCGTTACTGGATACCAAGTAAAGACCCCCGGGGCCGAAGAACAACAATGCGCAAAGCACAGATACGATAAGTGTAACAACACCGAGTGGCATGCCGGTCATCATTAAACAAACCAAAGTGACAACAATGCCAAAGCTAATAATACCCAATCCCCATTCACGGGCTTGGAAAACTTCGGTCGGGTCTAAAGAAATCAGAAAGCTAGCAAATACACCATCGAGAGAACCGACGGCACTCTCTTCACCCATGTTGTGAGCTAGAACTTGAACAGCCATTCGAAAAGCCATGAAAAGGGCCGTTGCGATAACCACGTTTTGCATAAGGGTAGAACTGAAGTGGCGTTTTAGATTGACTAACAATTGAACAAGATAGAGCGATGATCCAAATGTAAGTGCTATTTTCAGCAACATTGGGGCTGGCGAGTTAAAAGAGGTTCCTGCACGCTCAACAACGTCAATAGCTTCAAGAGACAACATAAGTGTATCGCTCGCCAACAAAAATAAGGCGATGACACCAACCACCATGGCGAACAAGTCGAGCCACCAGCGCTTCTTTTCGCCAACCATCAAATAGATAACAGTAATACCAATATGGCGCTTATGGAATGTAATATAACCCGCAGATAACATCCACGCGGTAGCACACAATACCATGACGACTTCAAAGGCCCACTGGGTTGGCGCATTAAATACATAACGCATTACAACTTCATAAACCGTTACTAATGCGCACAATAAATAAAGTTGTCCGACAGCTAACCCGCTAAAGCGGCTGAAATGGTCAATGGCATTTTCAACCTTTGACTTTGAAATATACATACCGTCAGCTGTTGCAGCGGCATTGCTTTGTATGTCCATAAAAATTCGCCTGTAATAATTAAAAGAACCCGGCCTGTTGGAATCCAACAGGCCGGGTGTATTTTTTCAAAAAATAAGTTGGACTAAAAAATTAGCCGCTTACTTTAGAAGTCCGTACATCTTCATGAACTTAATGTTTGCGTCATAAGCTTCTTGAGCTAAAGGAGACTTCTTTGCGAAATCTTCCCAAGCACCAACAGCAATTGCGCGGAACTTGTTGCGCTCTTCCAAAGTCCAATCGATGACTTCTGTGACATTGCCTTTTCCAGCTTTATCGCGTGCAACCAATTTACGATCTTCAATATCAGCAGCCCGTCTTAGTCCTGTGCTATATGCCGTATACCACATGTCTAGAGCTGTTTGCTCAGCTACGGTAAGTTTGTTCCAGACCTTATTGTTGATGATCATTTGGATCACAGCCATTGAGTGAATACCAGGGTAGATTGGGTATTTTGCAATTTTATGCAAACCGTTTGACTCGTTGTTTACATATGCGCTGGCGTCAGCGGCATCAACAATGCCTTTTTCCAAAGATGTGTAAACTTCAGAGTATGGAATAGCGACCGGTGCAGCACCGGCACGACGGAAAACTTCTGATGCTAAACCTTCTGGAGAACGAACTTTTACACCTTTAAAGTCTGCAACTGTACGAATTGGAATGGTTGCAACAAATGCCTCACGAGAGTAAGGGCCACATCCAATAACACGAACACCTTTTTTGGTGTATTTGTCGTGCAGCTTTTGCAACATTTCTTTGCCGCCACCGTGCATACAGAACATCTGCATTTGCTCAGGTGTATCGTAACCAGCAATCAAATCGCCCATTAGCGCATAACCGGCATCGAGGCCTGAGAAGTAAGCAACAGCGTTAATATCGCCATCCAAAATACCGTTTTTAACAGCAGCTAATGTTTCACGATGTGGAACAATAGATTTTGTTGGTTGAACGTCAATTTTAAGCGATCCACCAGTCATGGCTTCTAATTTTGGAGCCCAGACTTCAGTCGTGTATTTATAAGCAAAGCTGCCGGCGGTATAGCTGCCTTGTACTTTAAGTGTTTTGGCTTGAGCACCAATTACTGGTGCAGCCATTGCAACTGCACTAATGGCGGCTGCTAATGTTAATTTTTTGAACATTTATTTTAGTCTCCTTAAATTGTGCATAATGGCACTTCTTGTGTGGTAACCAAAGCTGATACTAGGATAATAGTATGCCCGGTTAATCCTGAACGTGATGACAGATTACACATCTTCGTCTATAGGTAAACAACGAAAATTAACAAAAATTAACAAAAATTGACCTAAATCATTCTGCTGCCTATAAAACATACGGTAACATTCCTTCTAATTTAATCGATACATAAATATCTCAGTTATTATTGAAAGAAATGAGTATGTAATGAGTTTTGATTTCACTTCACATTTGCGCGCAAACTTACCCACACCCGTACCCGCACCATTTTCAGGTTATCCCGAATTTTACTTCGTTGGCGGTAATAATGATGCAGATAGCTTACCACTTACAAAATTTGGTGACATTGCTAAATCGATTCTCGAGCGTGAAGGTAAGGGGTTAGCCAAATATGGGATGGGGCATGGGCCGCAGGGATACCGACCGTTGCGTGAAGTTGTTCAGAAAAATTTAAAAAACCGAGCTGGATTGACATGCTCAGTTGATGAAATTTTGGTTACGTCAGGGTCTTTACAAGCTATTGATTTTGTTAATCAATTATTGGTTGATCCAGGAGATACTGTACTCATCGAAGAAGCCTGCTATGGCGGTGTTGTTGCTCGCTTAAAGAAACTAGGTGCAAACGTTATTGGCATTGATTTAGACCAAGACGGAATGAGTACAGATCATTTAGAATTAGTTTTGGCTGATTTAAAAAACAAAGGGGTTCGTCCAAAATATATTTTTACAATTCCTACCGTACAAAACCCATCGGGAAGCGTTATGACGTTAGAGCGCCGTTTAACGCTTTTGGACCTCTCAAAAACCTATGATGTTCCTATTTTTGAAGATGACTGCTATGCGGACTTATTGTGGGAGGGTGAACGTCCACCAGCAATTCGTGCC
This sequence comes from Rhodospirillales bacterium, assembly GCA_028825025.1. Lineage (GTDB taxonomy): Bacteria > Pseudomonadota > Alphaproteobacteria > Rhodospirillales > Casp-alpha2 > JABMNT01. The sequence continues at coordinate 22,867 of JAPKAX010000012.1, forward strand.
TTAGATACAACGGGGCGCGTGATTTATTGTGGCTCCTTTTCGAAATCAATTGCTCCGGCATTTCGGGTTGGGTATTTGGTTGCAGATTGGGCTATTATTGCACAAATTTTACCTTCAAAAACCGATGGAGGCACCGGCGCATTGGAACAAATGGTTTTGGCCGAATACGCCTCAGCGCATTTCGATCAACATGTGAATGATTTACAAAAAGTGTTGAGTGATAAATGCCAAACAATGGCCAATTCGTTAAATGAACATTTTGGTGCAACCGCTGAATTTACAATCCCAAAGGGAGGAATATTCATATGGATCACGGTTCCAAATTCTATCAACACATCAGAATTAGCTGCAGCGGCCTTAGCTGATGGGGTTGCTATTAACCCAGGCGCAGAATGGGCTGCAGACCCTGCAACAGGCTTAAACAGGTTGCGTCTGTGTTTTGCGAGCCCTTCGAAGCAACAGATCAAGGATGGCGTAAAAAAGCTGGCTGAAATATGCCACCGCAAAACAGGATTGCCTGAACGTGGGTCTAATATAATACGTGAGGCATCTTAAAAGTCCTAAAATAGCGACGTAAATTCAGGTTTTAATTTGAAGTAGGTGATTTGTTATAGATAAAAAAGGCCGTTATTCTATGACTTTGTGTCTTTTCGTGCCTCAGTTCTAATGATAGCAAATCATTACATTTTTTTAGGGAGAATAAATATGAGTGTTAGAGGAATCAAAGACCAACGCGTTATTTTAACCGCCGGCGGATCAGGGATTGGTCGTGCGATTGCGGATTTATTAATTGAGAACGGTGCAAAAGTTCATATTTGCGATATCGCCGATAATTTTTTGGAGAAATTCGCTAAAGATCACCCAAATGCAGGTGTAACTAAGGCCGATGTTTCAAGTGAAGCCGATGTTGCCCGGTTATTTGCTGATGCTGCTGACACTTTGGGCGGCTTAGACGCAATGATCAACAACGCTGGAATCGCGGGCCCGACAAAGCCCGTTGAAGACATCACATTGGATGAATGGAAAAGTTGCTTAGATATCGGTTTGACCGGTCAGTTCTTATGCACACGCTTGGCTGTGCCTTTGTTAAAAGCAAATGGCGGTGGATCGATTGTGAACATGTCTTCTGTTGCGGGTAAATATGGATTCCCCGGCCGCTCGCCTTATTCAGCCGTTAAATACGGTGTTATTGGCATTACCGAAACGTGGGCGCGTGAATTGGGTCCGAATAATATTCGGGTCAATGCGATCCAGCCCGGTGTTGTTGAAGGCGCACGTATCGAATCAGTAATCGCAGGCCAAGCAAAGCTCAAAGGTAAATCGATTGAAGAAACGAAAAAATCATTACTTGAGCATGTATCATTGCGCCGAATGGTCACTGCCCAAGACATTGCTGAAACAACTATGTTCTTAATGTCTGATGCTGCGAAAAATATTTCAGGCCAATCAATAGCCGTTGATGCGAATGTGGAAACCATTTAAGGAAATCAGATTTTGTTGAAAATTGCGATTATAGGAAGCGGATTTATTGGTCGTGCATGGGCAATTAGCTATGCTCGATCAGGCCATGATGTGGTTATTTGGGATTTGGATTCTGAAGCTGCTGCCAAAGCGATCTCATATATCGAAGGGGTATTAGGTGATTTAAAGCAGAACGACCTTTTGAACGGAAATACACCGGCTCAAGTTCTAAGCCATTTATCTGCTACCGATGATATGGAAGTCGCGTTAAAAGGCGCTATCCATGTTCAAGAGAATACTCCCGAAGACGTTGAAATCAAAAAACAGGTTTTTGCTAAGTTGGATGCACTTGCACCAAAAGACGCTATTATTGCCAGTTCAACATCTGGAATTTTGCCTTCTAAGTTTACAGAAGAGTTAGCAGGGCGGGACCGCTGCCTTGTTGTTCATCCGATTAACCCGCCATATTTAGTTCCGGCTGCTGAAGTTGTGCCCGCTCCTTGGACATCCCAAGAAACAATGGACCGAACCAAAGCACTACTCATATCAGCCGGGCATAAGCCCATTGTTATGAAGCGTGAATTGGATGGTTTCGTCATGAACCGCTTACAAGGGGCGATGCTTGAAGAATGTTTTCGGTTGGTTGCGGATGGCTATGCAACCATTGAAGATGTTGATATTGGTATTCGTGAAGGTTTGGCTTTACGGTGGTCATTTATGGGGCCGTTTGAGACCATTGATTTGAACGCACCCGCAGGTGTGCGCGATTATGTCGAGCGTTATGGCGGTTTATATCAGGGTTTATATGACACTATGCAGCGCCGCGCGGATTGGTCAGGTGAGGTTTTAGATCAAATAGAGATGGATCGCCGTAAAAAATTACCCGAAGACAAATTAGCTGAGCGTCAAGTTTGGCGCGACCGTCGTTTAATGGCATTGGCTGCTCATAAGCAGAAAGCCAGCAAAGAAATTGATACAAAATAAAGGAAATTGACTATGTCTACCTCAAATAAAGTTGTTATTACATGTGCCATTACCGGCGGTATTCACACACCAACAATGACGCCACACCTGCCCATAACTCCAGACGAGATCACAAATGAAGCGCTTGCTGCCGCAGAAGCCGGAGCCGCCATTCTTCATTTACATGCGCGGAACCCTGAAAACGGTAAGCCGGATCAATCCCCAGAGGCTTTCGAAAAGTTTCTTCCGCGTATCAAACAAGCAACAGCGGCTGCCATTAATATTACAACTGGTGGCTCGCCCGGCATGACCCTTGAAGATCGTGTTTTACCAGCCAAAAAATTTGCTCCAGAAGTTGCTTCTTTAAATATGGGATCAATGAATTTTGGTTTATTTCCCTTAGGTGAAAAATATACAGATTTTAAATACGATTGGGAAAAGCCCTTCTTTGAAAGCACGAAAGATGGTATATTCCGCAATACCTTTGCCGATATCGAGCACGTATTAGAGACTTGTTATGAAAACGATACCCGCTTTGAATTTGAATGCTACGACATTTCACACCTCTATAACTTAGCCCACTTTGTTCAACGCGGATTAGTAAAAGCACCTTTCTTTGTCCAATCTGTGTTTGGAATTTTAGGTGGCATTGGTACGCACCCAGAAGACGTCATTCACATGAAACGCACAGCAGACCGTTTGTTTGGTGATGATATGCGTTGGTCCGTATTGGGTGCTGGCGCTTCACAAATGCGGATTGCTGCACAAGCGGCTGCTATGGGTGGAAATATTCGTGTTGGCTTGGAAGACAGTATTTGGGCAGGTAAGGGTATTTTAGCAAAATCTAACGCTGATCAAGTTAAAATGGCCCGTAAAATTATTGAAGGCTTAGGCCTTGAAGTTGCTTCACCCGATGATGCACGTGAGATTCTGCAGCTTAAAGGCGCGGACAAAACGAATATCTAAGTTTTTTGTGAATTAAATTAAAAGAAGGTGTGGTGATGTTTCTAAAAACATCACCACATTTTTTGCCTATTTTTTAACCGCTTCGTATACACCACGATCCGATTTACCTTGTGATTGATAAATCGATGAGGTTCCGGGATGGCCGGGAAGGGGGATGCGAATGGGGGCCGAAACCATGCGGGGAACGGTTGTTTGCTCACCACATAAAAGCTGATCATTATAACCTTCAAAATTTTGGATCATTGGTATGACACCAGTCCCAGCTAACGGGAAGGCATCTCCAGCGGAAAGTTCATAGAACAACAAAGCCCGGTCTTGATCTGATCTATTGGCATCTGAACCATGCAGCGTTCTGGCGTGATGAAAACTGATCGAGCCAGCGGGTGCGATGCAAGGAACTGCAGAAGACAAATCAATTCCTTCTTTTTCAATATCGACTACTCCGCAAAAATACCCATCATCGTGGTGGTTATATGTGGGACCTTTGTGCGATCCGGGCAAGAAATTAAGCGGGCCATTATCGGCCGTTACATCATTTAATAAGACACCAACAGCAATCACATCATCATTTGTATGGGGATAAAAGGCCCAATCTTGATGCCATTCAACGGGGGCTCCGTAACCTTTAGCCTTTAAATTCAATTTATTATTATTGAGCCTTACCGATGGCCCAAGTAATTGTCGAAGGGGCTCTAAAATACGCTCATCCCGGATCAATTTTGCGAAGGCTTCATGGACCAAATACGGTTTTTTAATACGCCGTACCCGTGGGTTCTCAGGGGTATGTGTGTCTTCCAAATCATATACATCATCGCCTTGGGTCATGCCCTTTGCACCGGCACAAATATCATCGGTAATACGGCGTAAGTCTGCAACTTCAGCAGCATTAAGAACTGACGGCATAATAATAAAACCGTCCTCTTTATATCGGTTAACTTGGTTTTCTGTAAGTTTGTTGGTCGACATACACTGAGTATCCCTAGTTTGTATCCAGCTCAAAAAATGTAATGGAATAAATATAAAAGGAAAAGCGCTAGATATATATTTTGTTAAGCAAGACGATTGCCAAAGTGGCAATTAGCCGTATTCTCGGTTTCAATAATGACGATTTTCAAATGAGCATTAAAATGACGGCACAAGTTTTTATCGACGGCGACGTGGGAACAACCGGATTACAAATCAAATCGCGTTTAGAAGGGCGGTCGGATATAGAATTGTTGCGTTTGGATGATGCAGTTCGGAAAGACCCTGTTAAGCGTGCCGAAATGCTAAACCGTGCCGATATTTCAATACTGTGTTTACCGGACGATGCCGCCATTGAAGCTGCATCTATGATCACCAACCCCAATGCACGCTTGATTGATGCCTCAACAGCGCACCGGATTGCGGATGGTTGGGTTTATGGGTTTACTGAATACAACAGAACTCAAGCAGCCGAAATTGCAAAAGCCAAACGGGTTGCTAATCCGGGGTGTTACGCCCTGACATCCATATCTATCCTTCATCCTTTGGTTAATGCAGGGATACTGCCAATAGATTGGCCTGTAACGATCAATGCTATCTCTGGATATTCGGGTGGTGGAAAAGGGATGATTGCAACTTTTGAAGACAAAGAGAATGTGGCATACACTGAAACGCCATTCTTCGCCTATGGCCTTGCCTTAAACCACAAACATTTGCCTGAAATCACCCACTGGAGTGGTATCAGCCATTCCCCTTTGTTCGTTCCAAGCGTTGGGCGGTATGCGCAAGGGATGATTGTTCAAACCCCGTTACCGCTGTGGTCAATGTCGGGCAACTTTAAAGCCAAAGATGTGCATCAAGCCTTGTCTGATCATTATGATGGACAAAAATTTGTATCTGTTGCTCCCTTATCTGAAACACAAGAATTATCAAAATTAGAACCTGAAGGCCTTAACAACACCAATGAGTTGCGTTTGCATGTGTTTACAGACGGAAGCAATGAGCAGGTCGTTGTGGCTGGATTGCTTGATAATTTGGGCAAGGGGGCTTCCGGTCAAGCCGTACAAAATCTAAATTTGATGCTTAACGTCGACGAATCTTCAGGACTTTAGACCACCAATAAAGGTTGGCGCGTAGCACTGCCTATACCAGTGCAAATGAGCCTGTTAGCTGCCGGAGGGTTTTGGTGTTTGTAGTATTTGGCCTTGGACGAATTTTTGTTTGCTTGATTGTGCAACCTTTTTGGAGTGCCCAAATGACAGTCGCCATCGGCGCTAGTGGGTGTTGTAAATCCAAGTGCAAGAACGGAGGCTGCAAATGTGACGATCGTAAAAAGATGTGTTTTGGTTTGAAATATACCTGCTCAGACGCAATCAGTAAAATTGATGATTGGCTTTATGACAAATGCCAAGGCAATATTAATTTAGTAATCGACGATATGGACGATCAAATGTGGCGAAAGACATTTAAGTTGATGCTTGAGTTGGAAAAGACAAAGTTCTGTTTGTCGAAGGTTATACGAAAAGATCATAGTGCCGATGAATAATCCAAGCCCCTTTTTACTATTTTGCGGTTCCATTTTGATTGGCAGTGTGTTTGCTGTGGCTATCATTTGGCTTTTTGGCATTGAAATTTCTGCATTCGAGCGGTTTTCTCAGTTTCCAGAAAAATGGACGTTGTTAGAATTTATATGGAATGCAACGGCAGGGATTATCTTGATTGGTTCTATTCGGGCCGTATATGTGGCTCTAAATGGCCATTATTATGGTGATGCGAGTGATGAACCTCCAAATCCCGGTGCAGGGTGGGGGTCGTGAGCCCCCCATCAAAACGTAACGCGGTTGTTTTAATCGTTGTTATTATTGTGATCTGCTTATTTGTTTATTTGGCAATGCAATACCCGGAAGTGTTGAACAACCAAGACAATCAAATCAGACTTGTTCATGCCATACTTTTGCTTTCCATCTTTTTAATTCCATCGATATATTATTCAAAAATCAAGAGCAGTCAGGTCCTAAAAAGCGCTGCTATATGGCTTGGCTTAGGGTTTGTTCTGTTTGTTGGGTATGCATATAGGGATGAGGCATCGAGTGTATTTGGTCGTTTAACTGGCGAACTTATACCCAATTCAGTGCAAAATGTGGGGCAAACGGCGGTGATACGGAAAGGTCAAGATGGCCATTTTAGTGTTGATGCGCTGGTTGATGGTCAACGCATCCGGTTTTTAATCGATACAGGCGCGAGCGATGTTGTGTTGTCGCCTCTAGATGCAAAGCGACTGGGCTTTAATTTAGA
>JAPKAX010000198.1 GCA_028825025.1 Rhodospirillales bacterium
CTACACGTACGTGGCGTAATTTTATTTTCTTTAGCGTAGGCCGCAGCGGCTTTTTCAATCATTGGACGGACAACGCTGGTAATCGGTGTGATCCAGTCAGAAACGAATTCCCAGCCTTTACCTGTCCATTGCTGGAAGATAACCGGACCACCAGATTCATGATCCGCGCAAGTGACCGCAAACGGTTGTGTGAATCCTTCCATGCCCAGCGCTTTTAGTTTTGCAGTGGTGATATTTAAGTTTTCCAGACCCCAACGGACCTGCTCACCTTGCATTACCTTATTGCCATATTTACCTTGGGCGGTGCGAACCGCTTCGATGTTAAACATAGCATTCAGAACACCCCGGTTATAAATCACTTCACCTATTTTATTCTCGGCAGCCTTAGCGGCGTCGCCTCCATAGACATGTTTGATGATGTCTTGAATAACGGGCCAGTCGGTTCCTGTACCGTGAAGAGCGGCTGATTTGTAACCAAATGCGCCATCACCTGCAGGGACGGTATCTGACTCAGATCCAGACCACCAGTTGCCTACAAAGTGATCCATCGGGAATCCTGTTGAAATGGCTTCTTTAATGGCAACTTGGTTCATTACACCCCAACCGGACATAAAGATCCAATCTGGGCGTTTACGTCGAACCTGCAACCAGGCTGATTTTTGTTCTTGGCCCGGGTGATCAACGGCAATTTTGGTGAGCTTAAAGCCATGGATTTTTTGGAGTGCATCCAGTGTTGGGTTGGCTTCTTTACCATAAGCAGAGTTGTGATAAATGTGCGCGATGTGAACATCGTTCAGTTTATCCATGCCACCTTCTTGAGATGCCACATACTTAACAAACGCGGATGCTTGTGACCAATATGTCGTTGGGAAGTTAAATGTCCATTTAAATACCCGGCCATCAGCAGCTGCTGTACGGCCATAACCCATCGTCATAAGCGGGATCTTGTCGACTTTGGCTTTCGGTATGAGCTGATAGGTCATGCCTGTTGAGAAAGGAGTGAATAAGGTCGCCCCTTTGCCTTTAAGCTTTTCGTAGCACTCAACACCTAGCTTGGTGTTGTATTTAGTTTCACATTCTTCAACTGATGTTTTGACGCCGTTAATGCCGCCATCTCGTAGATTGATCATTGAGTAGTAATCGCGAAGGCCGTTCGCAAGTGGGATACCGTTCGGCGCATAGGGGCCTGTACGATAAACCAGCAACGGAAAGAACTGATCAGCAGCCGCAGCAATTTTTGATTCCATAACACCAACAGCACAAGCGGCAAAGCCAGCGGCTGCTAGAACTAAATTACGCATCTTCATAACTCTTCTCCCTTTGGTTTCTCCCAGTAGGCTCGCCGAACCGTTGATCTTATTTGTTCGGTTCTTTCAACCTTAGCACGCTACCGTTCATCGGCAACAATACATTCAAATTCCGTTCTCATGTTATTTAATATGGGAACGGCCATTGTCTCAATTTTTCCTTAACGATTTGCCATAAGCGGGCAAGTCCATGGGGTTCGACAATCAAGAAAAAGACGATCAGAACGCCAAATATAATTTCTTCAAGGTGTTTCGCTAAATCAGAAGCAATATGTATCCCAATCATCGGAGGGAAGTTAGTCAAAAAGATGGGCAGTAGCGTAATAAATGCAGCCCCCATAATTGATCCCATAATGCTACCAAGCCCGCCAATAATGATCATGAATAGGATTAGGAAGGACAAGTTGATATCAAAGGCTTCTGTTTCTGCGCTTCCCAACCAACAAAAGATATACAATGCGCCTGCAACGCCGCAATAAAAGGAGCTAATGGCAAAGGCCATCAATTTGGTTTTAAGTGGCTCGATACCAATAATTTCAGCCGCAATATCCATATCCCGGATGGCCATCCACGAGCGGCCAATGCGACCCCGAACTATATTTTTTGCTGCTAATGCAAAGACCACCAAAAAGCTTAAGACGACATAATAGCGCGTGATCGCTAACGCGTTTGGCCCTGTTATCATGATTCCTAAAACTTCACGAGGGGGGGCTGTGATGGTCCCAGACGGGTTATCATTATAGAACCAGCCTACTTTGTTAAATAACCACAGGATAAAAAACTGAGCCGCCAACGTGGCAACAGCTAAATAAAAGCCCTTAATGCGCAGGCTTGGAATTCCAAAAATAATGCCAACACCTGCTGAAAATAAGCCAGACATAACGAAGACGATCAAAATGTTTAAATCTGGAAAAGCGGTGCACAATTTATACGTTGCATAGGCCCCAATCGCCATAAAGGCCCCGGTTCCAAGGCTCAGCTGACCTGCGTATCCGGTAAGGATGTTGAGGCCAATGGCTGCAATTGCATAGATATAAAGCGGGATGATAACGGCTTGGAACCAATATTCGTTGGCAAAGTATGGGATGACGACAAGTGAGATGACCAACATGATGGCGATGAACCAGCGGTCTTGGATGATCGGGAATATTCCCTGATCAGCTTCATATGTGGTTTTGAATTGACCGGCTTCACGGTAAAACATTTTCGACTATACCCTCTCGATAATTTTTTCGCCGAACAGGCCTTGTGGACGGAACATTAAGAACGCCAGCGCCAACATATATGCGAACCAGCCTTCAATTGCGCCACCAAATGCGGGGCCCCAATATACTTCAACAACTTTTTCACCAACCCCAATTATTAAACCGCCAATAATAGCTCCTGGAATAGATGTGAACCCACCCAATATCAAAACGGGCAAAGCTTTGAGCGCAATCAGGACAAGCGAGAATTGCACGCCAGCTTTGGTTCCCCATAAAATCCCAGCAACAAGCGCGACAAACCCGGCTACCGACCAGACAATAATCCAGATCGATTTCAGCGGAATGCCAACTGACATGGCGGCTTGGTGATCATCAGCAACGGCGCGGAGTGCGCGCCCGGTACCTGTATATTGGAAAAATAAGGCCAATACCGTGACCATAATGGCGGCAATTAGAGCCGCCGATAAATCCAACGTATTGAGCAGCATTCCACCGTATTCAAAGGTTTTATCTGGAAGCCCAACGTCTAATTTTTTTACGTCTGATCCCCATGCGATTTGGCCAACACCTTCTAGAATAAAATTCAGGCCAATCGTCGCCATGAACAAAATAATGCCTTCTTGATTAACCAAATGCCGCAGCATCATTTTTTCAATCAATATGGCAAGAAGGACCATTACTGCCATTGTAATCAGGATGGCAAAGAATATAGGCACCCCTTGTTCCATAAGGCCAACAAGGGTTAGTGCAGCAAAGAGAACCATCGCCCCTTGAGCAAAATTGAAGACACCAGACGCTTTGAAAATCAAAACAAAACCAAGTGCCACCAGCGAATACATAACGCCAGCCAAAACCCCACTTATAACCACTTCTAAAAAGAAGATAGGGCTATCAGCAATGTCCAAAAACGGCAGTATGAATATACTTTCAAGAAATTCCATGTCTACCGTTTCCTACTCATGGGTCACGCCTAAATAAGCGTTAATAACATCTTGGTTCGTTCGGACAACGTCTGGCGTGCCATCGGCCAACATGCGGCCATAATCCAATACAACGACGCGGTCTGAAATATCCATAACCACGCTCATGTCATGCTCAATCAAGACAATTGTTGTGCCTAACTGGTCATTAACGTCCAGAATATACCGGCACATGTCTTCTTTTTCTTCGTGGTTCATTCCTGCCATCGGCTCGTCCAATAGTAATAAATCAGGTTCAGCAGCCAGCGCACGGCCAAGCTCTACACGCTTTTGTAAACCATAAGGTAAGCGCCCAACCGGTGTTTTGCGGATTTGCTCAATTTCTAAAAAATCAATAACCCGTTCTGCAACTTCGCGGTGTTCGACCTCTTCTCGTCGGGCCGGACCTAAGTGCAGGGCTTGCCAAAAAACGTTGGCCTTCATTTTTAAATTGCGCCCGGTCATGATGTTGTCGAGCGTCGACATACCGCTAAATAAAGCAATGTTTTGGAATGTTCGGGCAATTCCCTGTTCTGCAGCTTTATGGGGCTGCATCTGTTTGCGGGTTTCGCCTTTAAAAGTAATTTCACCTTCTTGGGGATGATAAAAGCCGTTAATGCAATTCAACATCGAGCTTTTTCCGGCTCCATTTGGGCCAATAATTGCGCGTATTTCACCTTTGCGAACATCGAATGAGATATTGTTCAAGGCCTTAACGCCGCCAAACGACAAGCTAATGCCTTTGACATCTAGAAGAACCTCTTCGGTGGTGTGCTGGGTTGCCATTCCGGTGGGTCCTATTCCGCTGCTTGTTGCACTGCTGATATGGTCGCCGCATCACGGATTTGAACGTTGGCTTTAATGGTGTCGGTGCGGCCATCTTCATAAGTAACCACCGCCTCAACCGGGCAATTTGATTTATCACTATATAAGGCGTCAATTAAATCAGCATAGCGTTCCGCAATGGGAAGCCGTCGGAGCTTTCGAGTTCGGGTTAATTCACCATCATCCGCGTCCAGTTCTTTATGCAAAATAAGGTATCGTTGTATTTGTGATCCTGCTAATTTTTCATCTGACGCTAAATCGCGGTTCACTTGTTCGACGCAGTCTTGAATTAGATCATATACGCTCGACTGACCGGCTAAATCGGTATACCCAGAATAGGCTATATTGCGGCGTTCTGCCCAGTTTCCAACAGATTCTAAATCAATGTTGATGAAAGCGGTAACGAAGTTGCGCTCATGGCCAAAGGTGACGGCTTCTTTGATATGAGGGAAAAATTTTAGTTTATTCTCGAGAAATTTAGGAGCAAACATAGTCCCGTTGTTGATTTTACCAACGTCTTTTGAGCGGTCAATAATTCTCAAATGACCATGTGCATCCATATAACCTGCATCACCTGTATGGACCCAGCCGTCTTTTGTTTTGGTGTCGCGGGTGGCTTCATCATTTTTGAAATAGGCTTGGAATACACCCGGGCCATTGAACAAAATTTCACCGTTATCAGATATTTTAATATCCACGCCGATCGCAGGGGTTCCTGCTGATTCTGGGTTCACTTCACCGTCTGGCTGGATGGTGATGAACACACTAGCTTCGGTTGAGGCATAAAGCTGCTTTAAATTCAGCCCCATCGACCGGTAAAAAACAAAAATATCGGGGCCGATGGCTTCACCCGCTGTGTATCCGACGCGAATCTTTGAAAGCCCTAGAACATTTTTTAAAGGGCCAAAAACCAATATATTGCCGAGGCCATATAAAAGCTTATCAGCTATAGAAACTGGTTTTCCATCTAAAATGTCCATGCCAACTCGCTTCGCGACGCCCATGAAATAGTGAAACATAGCTTGCTTGATTTTGGCCGCATCTTCAATGCGGATCATAACTGTTGTTAAAAGGCTTTCGTATATACGCGGTGGAGCAAAGAAATATGTGGGTCCAATTTCACGCAAATCCTCAAGCACCGTATCGCTGCTTTCTGGGCAACTGACACAGTATCCGGCGCAGTAGGCTTGCGCGAACGAGAATATGTTGTCGCCAATCCAAGCCATGGGCAGGTATGCCAAGGTTTCTTCGTCTTCGCCTAAGCCTTCACGAATGCAGCCGTTATTCGCCGTAATTGCCATATTGTTATGGCTCAGCATGACGCCTTTCGGTCGGCCGGTTGTGCCCGACGTATACAGCATAGCGCAAATATCTTCGCCATTGCCTAATTCAATTGAGGATAAGAAGAAGTCAGGATTTTTGGTGTTATATTCGCGGCCCATTTCTTGGACGCTTTTATACGAATGCAAAAAGTCGTGATCATAATGCATCATGCCACGTGTATTATTATAAATAATGGTTTTAAGCAGCGGCAAATTGTCTTTGATTTCAAGGAGCTTATCGACTTGTTCTTGATTTTCAACAATCGCAAATTTGGCTTCTGCGTGGTCGTAAACATATTGCATTTCTTCAGCGACGGAGTCTTGGTAAACGGGTACAGGTATCGCACCTAAAGACTGAATAGCTGTAAATGCCCAATATAAATGAGGACGATTGTCGCCACAGATTGTGACTTTATCATTGCGCTCGACACCTAAAGACTTGAGGCCGCATGCAAGGGCCTGAATTTCATCGGCTATTTCAGACCAAGTCCAGGTTAGCCAGATGCCATAGTCTTTTTCTCGGTTGGCAGGCTTGTTGCCGCGAACACGCACATTTTCTAGAAGTAATTTGGGAAAAGTATCTCGATCGCCTGAATTCGGCGTGCTACCGGTCATGCAATATTGCTCCCTGAAATCGTATAAAACACTTTAAACTATGTTAAAGTG
>JAPKAX010000199.1 GCA_028825025.1 Rhodospirillales bacterium
TCATGTATTAGAAAATAAAATTGCTATTGGCCAAACTTATTTAGTCAGCGATGAGGGTGATATTTCGACCCCAGAGCTTTTCCGTGTTGTTGGGCATGCCCTAAATAAACCCTCACGCCTGATCCCTTTTCCTGTGTTTTTGCTTCGTTTGGCTGGGTTTTTATTAGGTAAATCCAGTACCATTAAACGCCTTGCGAACTCCCTTCAGGTCGATTGCAGCAAAATTCATAAAGAACTAGGCTGGAGACCGCCATTTAGTTTACAACAAGGGCTTGATAAAACAGTCATTTGGTACCAAAACCAACTCAAACTGTAAGGTGCCATAAACGACCATGACCAAGTCTTTCACCTACCGCGGACATATTGCGTATGCGCATGATCTAATCATGGCTGCTGCCTCGTTTTTATTATCCACGTACTTGCGCCTTGCCAACGATTATAACTCGTTTGATTTAAATCAAATTTTGCCAATCTGTGCATTATTTACAGTCATTTGCGCCATCGTCTTTCGGGTTTCTGGACTGTATCGAGGCGTTTGGCGATATGCGTCGATTACCGATTTATGGGCAATAACCAAAGCCGCTTCTTTTATAATTCTAATTTTTGCCTTCATTATGTTTTTATGGACCCGGCTCGAAACGCTACCGCGCTCCATACTAATCATTAACTGGTTTGTCCTAATGGCCCTATTGGGAGGGCCGCGGTTCTTTTATCGTTTGATGAAAGATCGACGCTTTGATTTAAGCGCTGGCGTTATCGATGCTCGGCAAATCCCCGTTTTATTGGCTGGTGCCAGTGATGGCGCAGAATTATTTATTCGTTCGTTACGTCAAAATGAGGATATTCGTTACCGGGTTGTTGGAATTGCAGCTGAAAATCGGCGCCGGGTTGGCCGAGAAATTCATGGTGTTCCTGTATTGGGAACCGTTGATGACTTAAAATCGATAACCCAACAATTACCAAGAAACCACAAACCACAGCGCGTTATTTTAACCAAAGACGATATGAACGGTCGAACCGTGGGTTTGATTTTAGAACAAGCCGATACCTTGGGCATGACCTTGGCCCGAATTCCAAAACTAACAGATTTTAAAACCGGCCTTAAAGATCAAATGGAAATCCGCCCTGTTGACGTTGAAGATTTGTTGGGTCGCGCACAAACACCTTTTGACCGCTACGGAATGCGCAATTTGAGTGAAGGAAAAAAGGTATTGATTACGGGCGCGGGCGGCAGCATCGGCAGCGAACTAGTTCGCCAGGTTTGTGACTTTACCCCGCTGTCTTTAACCCTCATCGATAACTCAGAATTCGCTTTATATACTATTGATCTCGAAGTTGCTCAAAAGTGGCCCGCCATAAATCGAAAAGCTGTGATTGCTGATGTTCGGGACCAAGACCGTATGCAATCTGTCATTTGTGACCTATCACCCGAATTAGTTTTCCATGCGGCTGCTCTAAAACATGTTCCTTTGGTTGAGGCCAATATTTGTGAGGGCTTGGCAACCAATGTTATTGGGGCGCGTAATGTTGCGAATGCGTGTGTTGAATTTGGCGTCAAAACGATGGTTGTTGTCTCGACCGATAAAGCGATAAACCCAACCAGTATTATGGGCGCATCCAAACGACTGGCCGAAATTTATTGTCAGGCCCTAGATCTTGACCCAAATAAAGCGACGAACACACGGTTTGTCACTGTGCGCTTTGGCAACGTTTTAGGCTCAACCGGATCTGTTGTTCCTTTGTTTCAAAAACAACTTTCTGCCGGTGGTCCCTTGACCGTTACCCACCCCGACATGACCAGATATTTCATGACGATCCGGGAATCCGTTGAACTCATCTTACAATCAGCAACGCTCGGCATCGCCAGCGAATCAGAAAATCAGCAAGGAAAAATTTACGTATTGGATATGGGCGAGCCTGTAAAAATTATGGACCTAGCCCGCCAAATTATCCGCTTGGCTGGTTTGCAGCCCGATACAGATATCGAAATTAAAGTTACGGGCATTCGTCCGGGTGAAAAATTATTTGAGGAAATTTTACATGATGACGAAAATTTAGTTCAAACAAAGGCCCAAGGCATTTTGCTAGCGGCACCGCGAACAACAGAACTCACTGAAATTTCTAAAGCCATCAATACACTCTCTGAAATTTGTGCCAATGGCGATAATGAAGCTGGTTTGGCGATGATCAAAAAATTTATACCAGAGTACAAGCCGCTAAAAATTAAAAACGGTAAAATTATCAATTCATAATGCACCCTTGATCACAAACAACGAGATTTATTATGACAAATTCTATTAAACGCGCACTTATATCCGTATCAAATAAATCTGGCTTGGTCGAATTTGGCAAATTCTTAAGCGATCAAGGCGTTGAGATTTTATCAACTGGCGGGTCCGCAAAAGCACTTCGCGGTGCGGGGATCGATGTTATTGAAGTTTCAGACTTCACCGGATTTCCAGAAATCATGGATGGTCGCGTCAAAACATTACAGCCCAAAATTCATGGCGGATTGTTAGCGGTTCGCGGCAACTCCAAACACGAACAAGCTATGGATACACACGGCATAAAAAACATCGATTTGTTGGTGGTCAATTTATACCCCTTTGAAGCAACGGTTGCGGCAGGTTTAGATTTTGATACTTGTATTGAAAACATCGACATTGGTGGCCCAGCCCTTATTCGTGCTGCTGCAAAAAACCATAAGTTCGTGACTGTTGTTGTTGACCCAGCTGATTACTCTGAAATCATGTCAGAAATGACTACCAACAATTCCAGCACCAGCGAACAATCTCGCAAAAAATATGCCGCCAAAGCTTACGGGCTCACCGGCGCATACGATGCAGCCATTGCTGGTTGGTTTAATTTTGAGACTAAACAAACCTTCCCACCGTGCATAGCACTGGGTGGTACGCTTAAACAAACATTGCGCTATGGTGAAAACCCCCATCAGGCAGCGGCTTTTTATACCAATTCAGAAAACCGCCCCGGCATTTCTACAGCAACACAAGTTCAGGGAAAGCAACTGAGTTTCAATAATTTGAACGATACTGATGCTGCGTTTGAGTTGGTTGCTGAATTTGTTGATGGCCCGGCCTGCGTTATTGTTAAACACGCAAACCCATGCGGCGTCGCAGTTGGTGAAAATTTATCCGAAGCTTACTCCCGTGCTTTAGCGTGCGATACAGAAAGCGCGTTTGGCGCAATTTTGGCTTTTAACCGAGCCCTAGATGGAACCACCGCCGAAGGAGTAGCTAAGCTTTTTGCAGAAGTTGTGATTGCACCAACTATCGATGCTGATGCCCTTCAAATTTTAAGTGGAAAGAAAAACCTTCGTGTATTGATTACCGAAGGTTTACCCGACCCAACCGCATCCGCACCGATGATCCACACTTTATCTGGCGGTTATTTATTACAAGACCGTGACAATCAAATTTTGGATAAATTGAGAATTGTCACTAAACGCGCACCTACCGATCAAGAAATGCTTGATTTGCGTTTTGCCTTCATTGTCGCAAAGCACGTGAAATCAAACGCCATTGTTTATGCTAAAAATGGGGCGACGGTAGGCGTTGGTGCTGGACAAATGAGCCGCATTAATTCATCGCGAATTGCCGCATGGAAAGCTGGCGACGCCGCAAAAGTTGCTGGTGATGAACAGTCTTGGGCGATTGGCTCGGTTGTGGCGTCTGACGCGTTTTTCCCGTTCGCGGATGGCTTGATTTCAGCTGCCGACGCAGGTGCCACTGCTATCATTCAGCCGGGTGGCTCTATGCGAGATGAAGAAGTGATTGCAGCCGCCGACGAAAAAGGCCTCGCCATGGTGTACACAGGTATGCGTCATTTTCGTCATTGATAGAAAAAGATAGTTAGTGATTCCCAATCAACACTTCGCGTTTTCCAACGCGGTTGGCTTCACTAACCACGCCTTGTTTTTCCATGCGCTCAATAATTCGGGCAGCGCGGTTGTAGCCGATTTGCAGATGGCGCTGGATAAAACTCGTTGATGCTTTTCCTTCGCGGGCAATTAAGGCAACCGCTTCATCGTACAAAACATCACCGGTATCTTCTTTCGATGAAGTGCTACCTAATAACGATGTGTCATCTTCAACAGTAATTTCATCAAGGTACGCAGGAGATCCTTGGCTCTTTAAATGTTTAACGATTTCTTCAACATCTTCGTCTGAGACAAACGGCCCGTGGACACGCGTAATTCGCCCCCCCCCCGCCATATAAAGCATGTCGCCTTGACCCAATAACTGCTCAGCCCCTTGTTCACCCAAAATGGTTCGACTATCAATTTTGGATGTCACCTGAAAACTAATTCGGGTTGGGAAGTTGGCTTTAATGGTTCCAGTAATCACGTCAACCGACGGGCGTTGGGTCGCCATAATTAAATGTATTCCAGCCGCACGGGCCATTTGCGCCAAGCGTTGGATAGCGGCCTCAACGTCTTTGCCAGCCACCAACATCAAGTCGGCCATTTCATCAACAACAACAACAATGAATGGCAATGGATCAGTTGGCAAAGGAAGCTCTTCCATAATTGGTTTGCCATCGTCATCGAAACCGGTTTGTACAGTCCGTGTTAAGGTCTCGCCTTTTTTAGTGGCCTCTTTAATTCGAACGTTATAACCCGCAACATTACGGACGCCAATTTGGCTCATCATCCGGTAACGGTCTTCCATTTCACGTACCGCCCACTTCAACGCGACAACAGCCTTTGATGGATCGGTAACAACCGGCGTCAACAAATGCGGAATTCCTTCATAGACCGAAAGTTCCAACATTTTAGGATCGATCATAATGAATTTACATTGGTCCGGTGTGAGCTGATACAACAACGATAAAATCATTGTATTCATGGCAACAGATTTACCCGACCCGGTTGTTCCCGCAATCAGCAAGTGGGGCATCCGTATTAAGTCCGCAATAACTGGCACGCCGCCAATGTCTTTACCAAGGGCTAAAGGCAAACTGTTTGTAGATTTTTCAAATTCTTTCGATTCAACAAGTTCACGCATATAAACTATTTCACGGTTTAGATTTGGTAGCTCAATCCCAATTACATTTTGACCACGAACAACTGCAATTCGAACAGAAACGGCGCTCATAGAACGAGCAATATCGCCTGATAAACCAATGACCCGAGACGACTTTGTCCCTGGTGCCGGTTCTAATTCATACAAAGTAACTACAGGGCCGGGGCGTACTTTTACAATTTCACCTTTAATCCCAAAGTCCGCCAGAACACTGCCTAAGAATTTTGCATTTTGCTGCAATGCGTCTTTATTGAGCTGCGATACAGATACGCTCACATCACGCGCTTCTAATAAATCGAGGGGCGGTTTCTGATATACACCATCACCCAAGTCCAATTGTCCTTGACGGGATGCTTTTAATTTTGCGCTCAGTTTTGGAGTCCTTGGCTTGTCTGCAACTAACCCGCTCCGCTCCATTGATGGTGAAACTTTATCATCCTCAACATCAGTGTCACCAAACGAAATTTGGACATCAAAGTCTTCGGGGACGTCTTCATCCTTATCTGCTGTATTAGACGGTGGTGCAAAATAGCTGGGCTCAGATGAATGAAAATTACGATCTTTAAATTCATGAACCCGTTTCGATATATCATAGTAAAGTGTTGGGAGGTTCCGCATAAAAATGGCAATCTTTAGAAAACCAATTGCCGTTTTCCGCCAGTCTTGACGGGTTAAACCTAAGGCTGTAACCCATAAAATAACACCTATGAACCCACTGATCGCGCCGATCAGAACAACTGAAATTCCACTTTTTGCAAGCCATTGCCAATTGACTAAAGAATCCATTAACAGGCTGCCTGTAAAACCACCCATACGTGTCATCAAGGGCCAGTTTTCACTAACCGGCAAAGCACTTAATGTAATGGCATAAAATAAACAGGCAACAATCAACAACAAAAGACTTCTTAGGATATGCAGGATCGGGTTACCGCGCAACAAGCGCCCGCCCCAAACAAACAAAGTTAGAATTGGAACAAAGCAAGTAAAGCCAAGTGTTTGTAATAATAAATCGGCGACCAGCGCACCAGAAGCACCCAGTATATTTGATGGATTTGCTATACCGGCACTATTCAAAGACGGGTCACCGGCCGAATAGCCAAATACAGAGACGGTGCACCATAAAGCACAAATCACAAACGAAACGCCTATTAATTCACGCCCTCGTTTTTTGAGAAAGTTTTTCGCCCCGGGTGGCAAAATTTTGCCCCCATCGAATAAATTCAATGTCTGAGTCATA
>JAPKAX010000200.1 GCA_028825025.1 Rhodospirillales bacterium
CGCTTATTCGTGAGGAGATTTGCTCACGACAGCCCTTTTATTTGTCCTATACTTGAGACAATGGCTTTTACGCTGTTTGACTTCAGATGATGATTAGATATAATTTCAGTGATGTTGTCCCAATAGTCCCGAGTAACCGCAGCTTCGGACTGTTCTTGCCGGCAGGCTGTCATCAATGCTGCCTAGAGTTTGCGTCCATGCGATTTTGGTGGACGTTTCATTAACAAATCCCTTTGACCTGATAAAAATTTGGGCTATAAACGTTATGTTCAAAATCATTGATAAACATCCCGCGATTTTCGTTCTTATAACGGTTTCACTAATCATGACGCTTTTGAATTATGCCGCCGGATTCTTTCTGGAAAAACCCGCTGAACATGCACTGATTCAACAGGCAATGCGAGATCAAAAGGCGGTGCTAGAAAATATATATGGCAAAGGCATGGCTAAGGATTACAAAATTGTTTTGAGAGAACAAGGTCTAGGTCAACGATATTATCCCTTTGTAGAATATCTCGAAAAGCCCCGCAAAGGAAAATTTGTGAATGTTTCTGAGCAAGGC
This sequence comes from Rhodospirillales bacterium, assembly GCA_028825025.1. Classification (GTDB taxonomy): domain Bacteria; phylum Pseudomonadota; class Alphaproteobacteria; order Rhodospirillales; family Casp-alpha2; genus JABMNT01. Next base: position 563 of record JAPKAX010000200.1, read on the forward strand.
GCAAGGTGCCATTACCCCGATCGTGAATCTTGTACCGCCAAGGGAGGGCGGCAAGAAATCTGGATATTCGGAGGGTCGACCACATTTGGATATGGTGTAAAAGACAGCGAGACAATAGCAGCCAATTTAGGCAGAATGCTTCCTGATTTCCGCATCATCAATTTTGGCGCGGGTGGCTATTACAGCACTATAGAACGCATTAGATTTGAAAATCTTCTGACGGAGTTTCCTCCACCCAGGGCAGCAATTTTTATTGATGGCATAAATGATTTTTATTTTTTCAACGTTCCTGATAAATCTATTTTTACGAATTCTTATTCGCATATCCTTAACAGTGAAGAACAATCCGATTCACTTGTCAAAGATATTAGAGCTCGACTTGAAGGGCTGACAATCTATCGTTTGTTTGTGCAAAAATTTGGCCACTCAATAAAAGTTGTAGCCACATCGGCCAATCATGAACAAATTTTGAAGGCTATACACAGACTCAGTCTTAATCATTCCATAATTGAATCCATCGGAGATAAACTCGGGATTACAGTCCTGAACGTCATTCAACCTATTCCACTTTATGGTGTTGGACACAAGACATCCCATGTACCCAAGGAAAGACTGAACTTTGGCGATCATAAAAATAGCGGAGTTGCTTATCAGATGATGTTTGGGCCGAATGGGGATTTCAGCCACCCAAACTCTCGAACGCTTAACTTAGCCAATTTGGGTATTGACGAGGGCATGTACGTCGATACTGTGCATTACACGCCCCTGTTTAATGAAAAAATTGCATCCGAGATACATCAAAAGATTTCTGTGCAGTTTGCTACAAATAATGACTAAAGCACCCATAATTAGGGTCGCAAGGCCTTCATGATTCGCACCATTCGCCCACTTGACCGGCCTGATCCAGGGCTGGAGCGGGCAGCCAAGGCTAACGGATTCTCACTACAGGCCGGGGTGAGCTGTGAAGGATGCCAAAAAGACAAGCGTGAGCGACTGTGTCGGTAACTTGCCAGACCAGCGGTGGCCGTTCCCCGCCTTTCGCTGAGTTCCACCGGCAACGTTCTCTAACCCTTGAAGACGCACTACCAGGATGGAACAACCCAAGTGGCCTTCGACCCAGTGGATTTCATTGCGCGATTGTCGGCCCTCGTGCCAAAACCGAGAATCAATCTCACTCGTTACCACGGTGTGCTGGCGCCCAATCACCGCTGGCGTGGGCGCGTTACACCGGCCAAACGCGGCAAAGGCGCGAAGCGAATCGCCAATACTGACGTCCGCTCACCCGCTGAACGACACGTCGCGATGTCCTGGGCCCAGCGACTCAAGCGAGTATTCAATATCGATGTCGAGGTTTGCGGTCATTACGGTGGATCGGTAAAAGTCATCGCCTGTATTGAGGACCAGGACGTTATCAATAGAATCCTGGCTCATCTTCGCGAAAAGGAACAAGGCCGCCCTACCCTATCGCACCTATTTTATAAAAAGTCGGTAATAACCATTTCCTTACCGACAACTGAATCATCAGGTGGGATCTAGATAAGTCTACTCTGAATTATATGGCATAAAGTGCTCAACCTGCTTACTTTTCTTTCGGTTAGCGCTACAATAATTCGTGAAAGCTATCTCGTCGCAAAAACGACTACCATAACAACAATCTCGGTACCAACGAGTATGAGCAAAAGCCAATCAATTCTGGGAATTTCTGCCTACTACCACGACAGTGCTGCGGCGGTCGTTTGTGACGGCAAGATTATTGCCGCTGCGCAGGAAGAGCGATTTAGTCGAAAAAAACATGATGCGAGCTTTCCGGCCGAGGCAATTAAGTACTGCCTTGAAGCTGCAGGGGTGCAGCTTCAAGATATCGATGAAGTTGTTTTTTATGACAAGCCTCTGGTCAAGTTCGAACGACTTTTAGAAACATATTTATCATATGCCCCGAGAGGGCTACGCTCTTTTATAGCGGCAATGCCAGTCTGGCTAAAAGAGAAACTTTATTTAAAAAGCACGTTAAAACGAGAGCTTTCAGAGCTTGCGGGTTTAGATGCTGCAGATTTGCCAGAGCTGCTGTTCACAGAGCATCATCAGTCCCATGCCGCCTCTGCCTTCTACCCCAGCCCATTCGAACGCGCTGCAGTACTCTGCTTGGATGGTGTTGGAGAGTGGGCTACAACCACCGCATGGGTTGGCGAGGGAAGCTCACTGAAAGCGCTCTGGGAAATTGATTTCCCCCATTCACTGGGCATGCTCTATTCTGCGTTTACTTATTACACCGGCTTCAAGGTGAATTCCGGTGAGTATAAATTAATGGGGCTAGCGCCTTACGGTAATCCAAAGTATGTCGATGTCATAAAGGAGCATCTCCTTGATTTAAAAGAGGACGGAAGTTTTCGCTTGGACATGAGTTATTTCAGTTACTGTACTGGCCTAACCATGACCAGCGCGAAATTTGACGACTTGTTCGGCGGGCCACCGCGGAAAGCTGAGAGCGAGGTGTCCCAGAAGGAAATGGATCTTGCCGCTTCAATACAGAAAGTGACTGAAGAAGTTGTACTGTTGCTGGGAAAATCTATTCGCGAGGAAACTGGCTGCGAATACCTCTGCCTTGCGGGAGGTGTGGCTTTGAACTGTGTGGCCAACGGCGAGTTGCTGCGCTCAGGTATCTTCAAAGATATTTGGGTACAGCCCGCCGCCGGCGACGCTGGTGGGGCCTTGGGGGCCGCATTGGCGGTGTGGCACGATCGTCACGACGGGGCTCGGAAAGTTGAGCCTGGAGACAGTATGAGCGGCGCTTACCTTGGCCCTCAATTTAACAAGGAAGAAATACGCCAATATTTAGACTCTGCTGGCGCAGTCTATGAAGAGCTTGACGATGATGTGCTTATGCCTAGAGTTGCCGATATTCTTTCCCAAGAGAATGTCGTTGGCTGGTTTCAGGGACGTATGGAGTTTGGGCCCAGAGCTTTGGGAGCTCGATCAATTATAGGTGATCCGCGCTCAAAGAAGATGCAGTCAGTGATGAATCTGAAAATAAAGTATCGAGAATCTTTTCGGCCCTTCGCGCCATCCGTGCTCATGGAAGAAGTTCAAAACTACTTTGACCACGACCGTGGCAGTCCATATATGTTGATGGTTGCCCCCGTATCCGAGCAGATTCGCACACCTATGACACCTGATGAGGACAAGCTTTTTGGTATCGATAAACTAAATGTGTCTCGCTCGGAGCTCCCGTCTATAACGCATGTCGATTATTCTGCTCGAATCCAAACCGTGCACCGTTGCACCAACCCTCGTTATCATGCTCTGATTTCTGCCTTCCAGGTCAAGACAGGGTGCGGTGTTGTAGTAAATACCTCTTTTAATGTTCGCGGTGAGCCTATCGTGTGCACGCCCGAAGACTCATATCGGTGCTTTATGCGCACGGAGATGGACTACCTCGTTATCGAAAATTTTCTGTTACACAAGCCAGATCAAGCGAAGGTCGCCAGCGACGAAGGTTGGATGAATGAATTTGAGTTGGACTAGGACAGGGTAATTCGGAAGGCCGCGGGCGACTATGACTAAGAAAAATCCAAATCTAACCTCCATGGAACTGCGTAAATTCGGCCTGGTCACGGCGATTTTACTGATCGTCTTTTTTGATGGCCTCATACCCTGGATATGGGGTATCACACCGCCGGTATGGCCACTCGTGGTCGCAGCTGCATTGTCGATTTTTGCACTCATGCGGCCAGTGTGGCTTAATCCGTTTTATAGGGTTTGGATGAAGTTCGCCAACGTGTTGGGCTGGATCAACACCCGCATTATTCTCAGTCTTATGTTCTTCGTCGTTATCTTACCGACAGGGCTTATCATGCGACTACGTCGAGACCCAATGCGGCGAAAATGGGATAAGACTGAAATTAGCTATCGTAAAAAATCCAAACCGCCAAAAACCGAGAATCTTAAGAGACCGTATTAATGTTTGATTTACTGAAAGACCTGTGGGGATTCATGCGCGAACGGAAGAAGTTCTGGCTTGCCCCTATAATGATCCTGCTAGTTCTACTCGGCGGCCTGCTAGTACTGGCCCAAGGTTCTGCCGTTGCCCCCTTTATCTACACATTATTTTAGCGAGGCTGAGAACACGGTAGCGCCTTGTGTAACCCGTGGCGCTTCTTCAGTAATTCGAGTTGATGATTGGAAGCATAGTAGTGGAGTCAACACGAAATATTTTCATGCCATACTATTTAAAGGTTAATTAGACGTTAAGTGTAATATTCTGCTAATTATTTGTGAGTTTTTTTAATGTTTAAAAAAAATGTAAGCGTAAAAAAGCTGGAGTTTGAAAACATCATTCAGGTGGGTAAAAAGCGTGAGACTGCTGAGTTAGTTGAAAATTTTTATACAGAAAATCCATTCCCAAATTATGATGACATGGAAACGATTCAAGACCTACAAAAGAAAATTGAAGGAAATGCATTTACTTCAAATTTTAAAAGGTTTTGTGGCTTTGGAAACAATATAATTGAAGTTGGAAGTGGAACCTCACAATTAAGCATTGCCCTTGCAAGTGGAACCAATAATAAAATAGTCGCTTTTGACCCCACTTTAGAGTCTCTTCGACTTGGATTAAATTTTGCAGAGAAAAATAAAATTGACAATGTAACTTTTGTAAATGGCGATTTATTTAGTGATTCGTTTATTCCAGGATATTTTGATATCGTCTGGTGCTCTGGCGTTCTCCACCACACTGAAAGTGCGAAAGAAGGGTTTAAGCTGATTGCAAATTGGGCTAGGCCTGATGGCTATATAATTATTGGCCTCTATAATTTGTACGGAAGACTCCGAACGGTATTTCGACAATTTTTGTTTAGGCTATTAGGAAAAGGGAAATTAGCTAGGGCAATAGTGTCATTTCTAGATCCAATCCTTAGAAAAGATATATCGAAGCAGAAAAAACTTGCGTGGTTTCAAGATCAATACGAACACCCTGTAGAGTCTTTACATACCTTGGATGAGGTGCTTGATTGGTTTGACGAAAATAATGTTGAATTTATTAGCTCTATACCCAGCTGTGATATGAACGCCGTTGATTATGAAGATATGTTTAATGGGGGAAATAGAGGCGACCTGCCAACGAGAATTTTTTCCCAAATTGCCATGCTATTTTCATCTCTGGGTTCTGAAGGCGGTCTGTTCCTAGTCATCGGAAGGAAAAAATAATGGTCACTATTAAATTTTTTTGAACCTTTTTTCTACCTCGAGTACAAATCAGATCGACGCTAGAATTATTGCACCAAGTTTGCAGCGCATATAGTACGATAAGCGATATAAAGAGCAGGCTTGCGAGAGTTAGCAAAAGCTAACAACCTCCTCTGTCTAGAGGTCTGACTAACAGACAGCTAAATGAGTGCATTAGCCGACCGTGATGATATAAATTACTATCCCTGCCATGGAAGACAGCCTTAGGGTCGTGTCGAGGCTCAATCGGTAAATACCTGCCGCGTCAGCCCTGGAGGCTTCCTCACAAACACAACGCGCGAGGCCTTATGGAGCTTCCCAAATCCAGCACTTCACCCTTTATGATGTCTTGCGATCAAGACGATACTTGGAGTGTCAAGAAGGTTGAAGTTTCTATGGCCACCCATCATCTGCATATAATTGACCAGCCGCATCCTTTGCCAGGCCACTGCCAAAGTAATAATGC
>JAPKAX010000201.1 GCA_028825025.1 Rhodospirillales bacterium
TGTGAAGGCCTATCTTCATGCTTTAAATAAGTTATTGGTCAAACGAGAAAAAACCGCTCCGGTTGTGCTTTCTTTCTAGTAGTAGCGGGTGCTTATAAGTATAAAGACAAGTTGACAAGTAAGAATTAGAATTAGTTTGTCTAAATTGAAAAAACAGCGGATAAAGTTAACGTCCGCTTAGATAATTGAATTGGTGAGATCATATGTTTTCGCGATTATTTGGATTTTTATCAGCAGACATGGCCATTGATTTGGGCACGGCCAATACGCTTGTGTACGTTAAGGATCGTGGGATCGTTTTGAACGAACCGTCTGTTGTTGCTATCAATGAAGTGCGCGGTAAAAAACAAGTTTTAGCCGTTGGTGAAGAAGCCAAGCAAATGTTGGGTCGTACGCCTGGAAATATTAGTGCTATTCGTCCCTTGCGCGATGGTGTTATCGCTGACTTTGAAGTTGCCGAAGAAATGATCAAGTATTTCATCCGCAAAGTTCATAACCGTCGCAGTTTTGCAAGCCCTTTGGTTGTTGTCTGTGTGCCTTCGGGGTCTACCGCGGTTGAGCGTCGGGCCATTCAGGAATCAGCCGAAAGTGCGGGTGCACGTAAAGTTTATTTGATTGAAGAGCCAATGGCCGCGGCTATTGGTGCGGGGCTTCCGGTTACAGAGCCTACGGGGTCTATGGTTGTTGATATTGGGGGTGGTACAACTGAAGTCGCAGTTTTAAGTCTTGGTGGTATTGTTTATTCGCGCTCTGTTCGTGTGGGCGGCGATAAAATGGACGAAGCTATTATTGCTTACATTCGCCGGAATCATAATTTGTTGGTTGGTGAAGCCAGTGCAGCGCGCATTAAGGAAGACATTGGTTCCGCTTGTCCTCCTGATGAGGGCGAAGGGAGGACCATGGAGATCAAAGGCCGTGACTTGATGAACGGAGTTCCAAAAGAACTGATCATCTCGGAACGTCAAATTGCAGAAAGTTTAGCTGAACCTGTTGGCGCTATTATTGAAGCGGTTAAAGTGGCACTAGAGCATACAGCACCAGAATTGGCTGCGGATATTGTCGATAAAGGAATTGTTTTGACGGGTGGCGGTGGATTGCTGGGCAATATAGATTTTGTCCTTCGTCACGCGACAGGTTTGCCAGTATCGATTGCAGATGATCCGTTGTCTTGTGTAGTTTTAGGGACGGGTCGCGCACTCGAACAGAAAAAAGTTTTGAAAGATGTTTTGATGACAATGTACTAATCCAACGGATTGCTCCAACGTTGCAAACAAAAGTAGAATAGAAGACGCGGTTAAATACGTCTTAAAACTTGGGTAGAAATTGAAAAGAACGATATGAGGTCGATGTGAAGGACAATTCACATACCATCAGTCGCATTGCTGCACCAATTCGCGGCATGGCACAACGATTTTCTTTTATGGCTCTCATTTTGCTGGCTGTAGCGCTGATGATGCTGGGTAAAGTTGACATTGCATTAATGGAACGTGTCCGTGCTAATGTTACGGATGCTGTTACGCCCATTCTTGATGTTATTTCTAAGCCTATTGTATCCGTAAATAACATGATTAGCGAAGCGAAGGGCTTTTATTCCGTTCGTGAAGAGAACTTGCTGCTCAAACAAGAGAAAGATCGGTTGCTTCAATGGCAAGCCGTGGCCAGAAAGCTAGAAGCCGAAAATAAAAATTTGCGCAGATTGTTGAACTTCCCAGTTGAACCTGCAGCGGGTTTCATAACGGCCCGAGCGATAGCTGATACAGGCGGCGCTTTTGCTAATAGCGTGGTTATTAATGTGGGTAATAAATCGGGTGTTCGAAAAGGCCAGGCAACAATTACCGGTGAAGGATTAGTTGGACGTGTTACTGATGTGGGCGCGCGTTCATCTCGTGTTTTGCTTATTACTGATCTAAACTCGCGCATTCCAGTGGTCCTCCAATCAAGCCAAGCGCGCGCAATTTTAGCCGGAGATAACACTAACCGTCCAAAACTCATACATTTATCGCCAGGAGCTTCGATCAGCCAAGGAGATAGAATTGTCACTTCCGGCCATGGGGGGGCTTTCCCTCCAGGATTGCCTGTAGGTCTGGTTGCTTCGGTCAACGAAAAAGGGATCAATATCGAGCCGTTTGTTGACCGTTCACGTGTTACCTATTTGCGCATCCTTGATTATGGTTTGACAGGCATTGTCGAGACGCCATCGATTCGTGTGTTACCCGCTTCATCGGGTAAAAAAAGTACAAGGAACTTTGGGCGATGAAAATAAGTATCTGGTATCGCCTAGATATTTTGACACGCCTGCTTACGCCGTTTTTACTTACGTTAGCGCTTGTTGTCTTAAATTTAGTTCCACTTGAAATTCCAGGATTTTCCCGCGTTGTTCCCTTGCTGCCTTTAATGGCAATTTATCATTGGGCTGTTTACAGATCAGAACTCTTGCCGGCTTATGCGGTCTTTATGATCGGGTTGTTGCAGGATATTTTTTCTGGTGCGCCTATTGGCGTATACACACTCGTATTCCTATTGGTTTATGGGATGGTTATTTGGCAGCACCGGTTTTTATTTGGTAAATCATTTGGGATTATTTGGCTCGGCTTCGCAATCGTAGCAACAGGTGCCTTTGCTTTGGCATGGGCACTGATTTCGTTATGGAGCTTTAGCTTGTTGGAAATACGAGCTGCGTTCTTCCAGTACCTGCTCACCGTTGCTACTTTCCCCAGCCTAGCTTGGGTATTTATGCGCTGGCAGCAATTTATAATTAGGCAGCTCTAATGTACCGCGATTCTGAACGACATAAACTTTTTACCAGGCGCGCTTTGATGCTAGCGGGTGGAAAATCTGTATTAATGGCTGCGCTAATTGGCCGTATGTATTATTTGCAGGTTATTGAAGCAGATCGATATCGTACACTTGCTGATGAGAATCGAATTAACCTGCGCTTGTTGGCTCCAAGGCGTGGTCGGATTGTTGATCGGTTTGGCGTACCCGTCGCTGATAATCAGCAGAATTATCGTGTTCTTCTGATTTCTGAAAACACCCGCGACATTGAATATACATTGGATGTTTTGGCGCAAATTATTTCTATCAGTCCGGCTGAGCGCCGACGCACGATTAGGGGCATAAAACGCAATAGAAGCTTTGTTCCTGTTACTATTCGTGAGAATCTTGGCTGGCAAGAAGTCTCGCGTATTGAAGTTAATGCTCCTGATTTACCGGGCATTTTTATTGATGTTGGGCAAAGCCGTAGCTATTCATACGGTGCAGATACAGCCCATGTATTAGGATATGTAGCTGCCGTTTCAGCTAAAGAACTGACCGGGGATCCGTTGCTTGAATTACCTGGATTTCGGATAGGTAAGGCTGGCATTGAAAAAGTACACGACAAAGTATTGCGCGGATCGAGCGGTAGTTCGCAAGTTGAAGTGAATGCTTTTGGGCGTGTTATTCGTGAATTATCACGAAACGAAGGCCAGCCCGGTGCCGAAGTAGCGGTTACCCTTGATCTTGGTTTACAGCGCATTATTTCAAAACGGCTTGAAGGAAAGAGTGCTTCTGTTGTGGTTATTGATGTGCGCACGGGTGACATTTTATCGATGGTTTCAACGCCAGGGTACGACCCCAATGCATTCAATCGCGGTCTTAAAACTTCGGAATGGAAAAGCCTTATTTCTAATCCAATGTCGCCGTTAATTAACAAAAGTATCGCTGGGCGCTATCCACCGGGTTCGACGTTTAAAATGGTCGTGTTATTAGCTGCATTGGAAAAAGGCGTGATCACGCCAAGCACCAAATTCTTTTGCAGTGGCTACATTGAACTGGGAGGTTCTAAATTTCATTGCTGGAAGAAGCATGGGCACGGAAAGGTTGATGCTAAGATGGCAATCACGCAGTCCTGCGACGTCTATTTTTATGAAATTGCTAAACAGACGGGGATTGATCGAATTTCAGCGATGGCTAATCGTTTAGGGTTAGGTGTCAAAACCGGGATTGACTTGCCCGGTGAAAAAAGTGGATTGACCCCAACTAAAAAATGGAAACGTGGCGCTTTAGATCAGCCGTGGCATCAGGGTGAAACGCTGCATGCAGGAATTGGCCAAGGTTATGTTCTCGCCACGCCGTTGCAACTTGCCGTCATGACTGCGCATATCGCCAACGGAGGTATTGCAATTACCCCCCGATTAACCAAGCTTGTGAAAAAACAAATCGCAGATAAGAAAAACGATCCTGCTTTACTGCAAAAATCATTAGGAATAAACAAAGCTCATATGAAGCTTGTTCAAGAGAGCATGTCAGAAGTTGTTAATAATCGTGTGATGGGAACAGCTAAAAGATCACGAATAAAAGAACTGGGCATGGAAATGGCGGGTAAAACGGGTACCGCTCAAGTTCGCCGTATTTCAAAAGTCGAACGCGATGGTGGGGTTATTAAAAATAAAGATCTACCTTGGAAAGAACGTGATCACGCCTTGTTTGTTGGCTTTGCGCCTGTTCATGATCCTCGATATGCCATTGCTGTTGTTGTTGAACATGGCGGAGGAGGGTCGTCCGTTGCGGCACCCATTGCACATGATATTTTAGTTGAAGCACAACGCCGTAATTCGATTGGAACCAGTGCAGATACTACCGCAAACCCCGGCCCCGTCACGATGAAAGAAAACCTAGCGAAAGTTGGTGAAGGATGAGCAGGAACGCTCTCAATACCCCCGATCTAACTGTCGGACAAAAGTTGTTACATATCCATTGGTTATTTGTTATTTTACTATGCCTTACAGCTAGCATTGGTCTTGCTATGTTGTATTCGGCTGCCAATGGAAACTTAGACCCATGGGCATCACGACAATTTGCGCGTTTCTGTGTGGGCGCTACTGTTATGATAGCTATTGCTATAATCGATATCAAAATTTGGATGCGAAATGCTTACTTGTTTTACGTAATCACACTGGGTTTACTCGTTATTGTTGAAGTTGCCGGAACCGTTGGCATGGGCGCGCAACGTTGGCTTAGTTTTGGTTATTTTAATTTACAACCATCTGAATTAATGAAAATTTCTCTGGTATTGGCGCTCGCTCGGTACTTTCACGGCGCCAGCATTGAAGACGTTAGCCGCCCGACGTATTTGATTGTGCCGCTTCTTATGATTGCGCTTCCTTCAGCGTTAGTTTTACGTCAGCCGGACCTTGGTACGACTTTGTTGTTAGTGATGGCGAGCGGTGCCATTTTCTTTACCGCCGGCGTTCGGATGTGGAAATTTGGAGTTGTTTTTGTGGCCGCAATTGGGGCTATGCCCGTTGCATGGCAATTTTTGCACGAATATCAAAAACAGCGTGTGCTTACGTTCTTAAACCCTGAAAGCGATCCATTGGGATCGGGTTATCATATAATCCAATCTAAAATTGCGTTGGGTTCTGGCGGGGTTTTTGGTAAAGGTTTTATGCAGGGTACTCAAGGTCATTTGCGCTTCCTTCCGGAAATGCAAACTGATTTCATCTTTACCATGTTGGCTGAAGAGTTTGGCATGGTGGGTGGCGTCGGGTTACTTACTCTTTATGGGCTCATTCTTGTGTATGGTTTTGCAATGACGCTTCGTTCGCGTAATCAATTTGGGCGATTGGTTGGAGCGGGTATAACAACAACATTTTTTTTATACGTATTCATAAATATTGCTATGGTTATGGGGTTGATCCCTGTGGTTGGTGTGCCATTGCCGCTTATATCTTATGGGGGAACGGCTATGATGACGCTTTTAATTGGGTTTGGGTTGTTGCTCAGTGTTTGGGTACACCGCGATGTTATGATCGGTCGCCGGGGAGGCGACGGAGTTTAAGCGCCTTAGGTTTTAAGTATCATCGCTCGGTCGATTCCCAAGCCCCATAGCAAACCACATCAAAAGCGATCCTACACCGCTTATAGCAACGGCTTCTAAGTAACGCCCATAAAAAACTTCTATACCTACCCATGTGATTATGGCTAGAAAGACAAGGGCTGCTATGAATTTGAAGATTTTAAGCCGAGTATTCATATAGATCATCGTCATGCAATTTGTGTGTGAAAGCAATAGATTCTCTACAATTTTATAGTAACTGACTCGAAATTTTTAAGAATTTGGGCGTTTAGAAGCAGTATCCAGCCTGTTTACGATAATTTTTTATGTATCTATGCAGGAGTTTAAGCATGCCCAGTTCGAGAAAAATCAAGAAGTTACTTGTTGCTAACCGTAGTGAAATAGCCCTT
>JAPKAX010000013.1 GCA_028825025.1 Rhodospirillales bacterium
GTTCAACCGATGAAGAGGGCCAACCAGGGGAAGCTAAAGCGATTAGCTTTTGGGGCGGACAAAAATTCGGCTTTTAACAGATAAGACATTTTTAATGTTTTTAACAATGCCCACAGACTTTTTTTTGCTATGCGTTTGAAAGGCCACGTCCTAAAAGAAATACATGTCCACCCAAGGAGCGCCATCGGAGGTTCGTGACATTTACACCTTTACCATAAAGCAATAGGGCACTTACTTTGCTTTCTATAATGGTCTCGTCAACAAAGATTTCAGGAGCACTTTTCTTTTGATTTACCGGTTTGATGATTAGAATTTCATTATAAATGGTTTTGATACCTTCTACGGCACGCACCAGCTCTTCAGCTTGAACATTTAGTTTAGGTTGTTCAACTGCTTCGGTTAACATGATCTTTTGATCATAGACATCCGAATTAATGGAAATGACGTCGGCAATCATTTTATCAATAACGTTAACTGTTATTTTTGCCATGAGTTCAGGATCTTTAGCAATGTCTTAGGAGCTACGATCTTCAACGGCGGCTTCTATCACCCCACAGGGGGCATCCCTCCTGTGGGAAACTTGGCGCAAACTCCAGATGAATTTCCAGGCGTCAGGTTACATGGACCTTAAATAGGCTGCTGGTATTTTTAAAACGGACATGTATTTCCCTTATCTTATGTAATTTAGCGGTGCTTCCATTCCGGTTTTCGTTTTTCGATAAAAGCGCTCATGCCTTCTTTTTGATCATCCATGGCAAATGCGGATTGGAAGGTGCGGCGTTCAAATAAGACGCCTTGAGTTAAGGATGTTTCTTGAGATTGGTTGACTGCTTCTTTTGTCATTAGTGTTGCAGGTAAGGACATGCTTGCAATTTTTGAAGCACTCTTAAGAGCTTCTGCCTGCAATTGATCAAGCGGGACGACGCGTGAAACGAGGCCGGAACGTTCAGCCTCTTGCGCATCCATCATTCGCCCAGTTAAACACATATCCATTGCTTTTGATTTTCCAACCAATTTTGTAAGCCGCTGTGTACCGCCCGCACCTGGTAAGATTCCTAAGGTGATTTCAGGTTGGCCAAATTTGGCGTTATCTGCAGCAATAATGAAGTCGCACATCATAGCAACTTCGCACCCACCACCCAGTGCATAACCAGCAACGGCAGCAATAATTGGTTTGCGAAAGTTTGCTGCTCGTTCCCATGTTCCGGAAATGAAATCATGAACGTATGCGTCCATATATGATTTAGACTGCATTTCTTTAATGTCAGCCCCTGCAGCGAAAGCCTTTTCTGAACCTGTTAGGATAACGCAGCCAATGTCGTCATTTTTCTCGAAACCATCCAATACGCTATAGATTTCTGTCATCAATTGGTGGCATAGAGCATTCATGGCATCTGGACGGTTCAAGGTAATAATGCCAACGCGCTCTTGCGTCGTGACGATTAAATGTTCGTATGAAGCCATTCGGCTTGCCTCCAAAAGTAGTGTAAAAAATAAATTAAGTGCCGTTTTTTATATCGTCCTTAGGGGCGAGCCAAGACATGATTAACCGTTAAGTCATATCAATGCATGAAAATGCAGTTTGTATACAAAAAATGAAGCGCGTTTAAGTATCGTTAAATAAAATTTCTCGTATTCTTTGGATAGAATCTTTATTTCAAATGGTTTCGGTATGAACTTCACAATTTTTGGGTGAAAGTTTTCGTTCGAAAATTGGTTTGCTGCATTTCCAGATGTTAATAAAATCCTCCTATGTGGAATATGTGTCAGAATATCATTAACGATAGCAGGGCCGTTTTTCAAGCTTGGTAAAACGACATTGGAAAATACCAAGTCAATTTGTTTGCCATTATCAAGTGTCGCTAGCACCTGCCGTCTCCGTAGCTTCATAGCCTAATTTTGATAGAATACTGACAGTGGTTAGGCGAACATGGGGATCATTTTCGATGACTAAAATATGTTCCACATTGCTTTTATAGTTTGAGTTATCAGGCAAGGTTTCAGTATATGAAAGTTCACCTTCAGTGGCAGGCAGGTAAATATAAACGAACGTACCGTGATCAAGTTCACTATAAATATTCATACGTCCGTCCGACTGATTAACAAATTCGTGGCGCATACTAAGACCAAGACCGCGACCAGCGTAGACTTTTCTAGTTGTGAAAAGGGGATCAATTGCGCGTCCAACAACGGCTGGGGGCATTCCTGTTTCTGTGTCCGATAAGGCAATCATTACATAGGCTCCAGGCTCTAAATCCTGATGTTGTCTGGTGTAACCTTTGCCTAATGACGATTTAACTTAAATTGGTGCCCCTAAAGTTCGAGTTAAGAGTTCGAAAGTATTTTCAACTAACTCATTCGCATTCGACATTTCAGATATAAGCGCCTGTCTGCGACCAAAAGCTATAAGAAGTTGGATGAGTTAAGCTCGGTGCCTAGATGCCCACAACGCAGCTTTGACTTATTTTTTTGGCTCTCATCCGTTACCCGATCATCTAATAAATTAAGGCTAACGATAATAATAGTGAGTAGATTGTTGAAATCATGAGCAACAACGTCAGTTAGCTGTCCTATGGCTTCGTTTTTTATGTATGCCGTAATTGTTTTTGCGAGCGTAGACTTTTGGTTACATCCATAAACGTTGAGGCACTCCCTCAACTGGCATGTTGAGGCGATGGATTGTAATTAAACGACTGTTGGTTAATTCCATTCCTGAGTTTACGACTAGCCCATCTTTTGAATAAACTTTGTTAATCCATCCTACTCCTTTTTGGCCGGGCAGATCCTCTCCAAGTAGGTCTTGTTTTGCTGCTTTGGCTGTAACGTTTTTGAATGAAATTCTGCGATATAAAAACCTTCAGGGAAGTCCATGAATTGTTTATATGAGTTATTCCATACGGTTAAGTTCAAATCTTTATCCAGACACTGATACCTTGGTTAATAGTATCGAAAGAGGCGTGGAGTATTTGTGTTTGTTCAGTAAGTGTGAGTTCTCCTTTACGTGCGCCTTCTTCTGATTCTATAAGTTCTGATATGTCTATCGCTGAAAAAGTTGAATCTGCCTAATACACCTAAATTTTCTAGCTTTTCATAGCCAATATTTATGGGAATGGGTGTTTGCTGGATTTGTTTTTTAAACAGATGCGGTGTAAATAAAATTTCACAAAAGGGCCACAAAATGTCTGATCTAGCTACTGCACTTTTTAATCCTAAAGCGATTGCATTAATCGGCGCATCAAGCGATGGAAAAAAGAACTCTGGGCGGCCTCAGCGGTACTTAACCGAGCATGGGTTTAAAGGTAAAATTTATCCAGTAAACCCGTTTCATGATACAATTCAAGGTTTGCCTGCATATAAATCTGTGGCAAAAATTGAAGGGCCTATAGACCACGCTTTTTTGATGACCCCTTCTGAAACGGTTGGGGAGCTTTTAATTGAATGTGCGGCTAAGGGTGCGTCAGTTGCGACGATTTATTCAGATGGCTTTGCTGAAACCGGTGTTGAAGGTCAAGCCCGCCAATTAGAGATTGTTAGCATTGCAAAAAAACATGGCATTCGTTTAGTTGGTCCCAATAGCATGGGCGTGATTAACGCGCAAAACGGAATGGCTCTATCGGTTAATGCGGTTCTTGAAATGCCCGAATTGATCAGCGGGCGGGTTGGTGTGATCTCGCAAAGTGGGACCGTGTTGGGGACACTCATTTCACGCGGTGCTGCGCGCAGTATTGGGTTTTCTAAGCTGGTGTCTGTTGGTAATGAATGTGATCTGAGCGTTGGTGAAGTCCTTGATTTAATGATCGATGACGACCAGACCGATGCTATTCTTTTGTTTTTAGAAGGCATTCGAAATGCTGATGCTGTGGCTGAAGCAGCAAAACGTGCCCATCAAAAACAAAAACCAATCATTGCTTATAAATTAGGGAAATCAGAAGCTGGACGGAAGTTAGCAGTTTCTCATTCCGGCGCATTAGCGAGCCCGGGTCGTACAACGGATGCATATTTCAAGCGCCATGGGATTATTGGTGTGGATATGCTCGAAACTTTATTCGAGATACCACCCCTCGTCATGGGCCGAAAGCCAAGGCCGGGTAACCGAGTTTGTGTTGTAACGACCACGGGCGGCGGGGCCGCTATGGTGGCAGACCGATTGGGCCAACAGGGTTTAGAGTTGGTTGGACCTACGGAAAAGCTACGCGAACGCCTTCGTAGCCTCGATGTGACCATTGGGGCTGGCCCGCTTGTTGATTTGACCATGGCCGGAACGCGGGACGGTGTTTATGGGGCTGCGTTAGAGGAATTGTTAAATAATGATGAGTGCGACGCGGTTGTTTGTGTTGTTGGATCATCGGGGCAGTTTCATCCTGAATTAGCTGTCGCCCCGATTTTGAACGTCGCTAAATCCGATAAATTTGTTGCTGCATTCATTGCACCGCAAGCCGATTTATCTTTGGCCCGCTTAGCGGAAGCTGGGATTGCAGCGTTTAGAACGCCTGAAGCCTGCGCCGATGCGGTTGCGTCTGCTCTGAAATGGAACGTCCCTAAGCCAGTGGCCCGAACAACATCTGTTCAAGTTCCAACTAAAGATGCATTCAATGAACGTGACGCATTGGATTTATTCAGCTCTCTTGGTATTTCCGTTGTTAAATCACAGAAAATAAAGTCCGCCAGTGAACTAGATGCTGAAATAGAATTTCCTGTCGTTGCTAAAATTTTGGCTGATGATATTGCCCATAAATCAGAAGTTGGTGGTGTGCGTGTTGGTATTAAAGAAGTTGCAGAACTGATGCAGGTTCTAGAAGAAATCCACTTCTCGGTAAAAACTGCTCTTCCAAATGCAGATGCAGATCAGTTTTTGATACAAACTCAAGAGATTGGGATTGCCGAAGTTTTATTGGGTTATCGTCTTGACCCTGAAGTTGGCCCCACCGTTATTTTAGGAAGCGGTGGTGTTATGGCTGAAGTGTTGGATGATGTTGCTATTGGCATCGCCCCTATGAATAGCGAACAAGCTCTTGATCTGATAACCCAAGTCAAAGGCTTGGCTCTTATTCAGGGATATCGGGGTCAGCCAAAAGGCGATGTTGGGGCTTTGGTTAAAGCGATTGTTGCTATTTCTGATTTGGCTATTGCCGAAGGTGCCCAAGTTACAGAAGCTGAGATTAATCCACTTTTAGTGAAGCTGGATGGGCAAGGTGTCGTTGCACTGGACGGATTGGTCGTTTGCCATCCATAATACACGGCATTATGAATGGAGTTAAATAAATGAAGCGAACTGTTGTCGTTATATGTGATGGCTTAAGGGCTGATATGATCCGTCCAGAGTGGACACCAAATCTGTGTCGGATTGAAAAGGACGCACGGGTTTTTCAAGATCATAACAGTGTGTTTCCATCAACCACCCGAACAACAGCCGCATCAATTGCAACGGGATGTTTGCCAAAACACCATGGCCTTGAAGGCAATTGTGTCGCCTTAGATGACGGCAGCGGGTTGCAAGCGTATTCGGTCGGACCACCAGAATTTAGGGACAAATTACGAGCTGTTACAGGGCGGACATTACGACGGCCAACATTATCTGAGCGATTGAAAGACCATGGCGGCGGTGTTGTGTATTCAAACGTTTCAGCCGGTGCCGCCTATTTTCATGATCCCGATGGGTTCGGGACGATTTATCACCGCTTAGGCTCCTACGGCCCCGGCGTGACCCCAATCACAGACGATCGACACCAAGTGACCAGTCATGACAGTGCTGGCGATGCTGCTTTGTGCGAGCGTTTTTGTGATGAAGCCTTGGGCGCACAAACACATGCTTACTCTCTTTTGTGGATTTGCGATCCTGACCATACCCAGCATGAAGTTGCCTTAGGCTCACCAAGGCATATTCAATCTATTATGGACGCCGATGCCTGCGCTGGGCGCGTTTATGGCCGGGTTAAAGAGCTGAATGCGGCAGGTGAAGATATTTTATTATTGGTCGGTTCTGACCATGGGCATGAAACGGTTGGCGGTGTTGTTGATTTAAATGCGCTATTGGTTGAAGCGGGGTTAAAAGAAAATACAACGTCAACCGATGTGGTCGTGGCATCCAATGGCTTAAGTGCAAACATCTATTTGTCTGATGCGGCGCGAGATCGCTTACCACGTATCATTCCGTTTTTGAGAGAGCTTGATGACGTTGATCAGGTTTTTACCGGGACCAATCTAGCTCGTCTTGGACATCGCACTGACACTGCCTTGGCGATTGCTGTCACTACAAAGGGAACGAATGAGGCCAATGAATTTGGGATTCCTGGAATTCGAACGGCAGTTCAAGATCCTCTTCATACCGATACGCGCATAGGGTGTGGTCAGCATGGCGGGTTAGGGCCGAATGAGCAAAACCCGTTTCTAATGGCGTGTGGGGGCGGCTTTTTACCGGGATCAACGGACAGTAAGAAATCATCAGCCATTGATTTAGCGCCAACCATCTTACGCCATTTAGACCAAGGGTGGGACGACATGGACGGTTCTCCGCTGGATCAATCGTAAGCATGGGCGGTGAAAGCCATTCGCTAGTTTTTCGCCTTGGTTTGCTGGTTTCCAGCCATGTTGTAGGAACAATCAATATCGTTACCGTGTTGGCCATTGCCCCTTTGATCAAAGATGATTTGTCCTTATCGGCAACCCAATTCGGATTTTTCGTCACCGCCTATTATTCGGCACAAGCCATCTGGTCAATTCCTGCTGGGGGAATTGTCGACCGTTTCGGGGTCGGGCGCTCACTTATTGCATGCCACGTTCTTATGGCCTTATCAGCCGTCTTACTTGCAATCGCTAATTCGTTCGAGCTTTGCATTGTCGCACTATTTTTGATGGGTATCGGATATTCCATGGTTAACCCGGCAACGGGGCGCGGTGTGTTGGCGTGGTATCCATCAGAGCGGCGAGGCACGGCAATGGGAATCAAGCAATTCGGTGTGCCGTTGGGGGGTGTTTTTGCCGCAGGCAACGGTGCTTTAGCAACACTTGTTGATTGGCAATCACTGATGTGGGGGATTGCTGGTGTTATTTTGTTCAATGGCATTTTGTGTTTCTATTTGCTGTTGTTCTTCAAACCCCGAACCGAAGACCGCCCCAGCATGATGGCAAATATTCGGACCGTTATGAAAGATACTAACGTAAATATTTTTGCCTTATCAGGGGGGCTCATCAATACCGGACAAACCAATTTTTTTGCATTCCTAACTTTGTTTTTGCGTGATGTTGCTGGGGCCAGCCAACCGATGGCTGGGTTTGCGATGGGATTGGCGCAAACAACCAGCGCCGTTGCCCGGTTGGGGTGGGGCGCCATTGGGGACAAATTCTTTCTGGGGCGTCGTAAAGTTTTAATGGCTTGGATTTGCGGTTCTGCGGCGCTGCTTTTGGTCATGATGGTTTGGGTCGGGCCGGGTTGGGGGTTGTGGTATGGCCTTGGGCTTGTTGGGTTATTAGGGATTACGATTGCTTCTTTTGCGCCGGTTGCTCAGGCGATTTCGGCTGAAATGGTGATCCCAGAGCTTGCTGGATCTGCTATGGGATACAACATGACTGGTGTTCATATAGGTAGCATGGTTGCACCGCCGATATTTGGGGCGGTTGTCGATTGGTCCGGCGGATATGCAGGTGGATGGTTGGTCACTGCTCTTTTTGTTGCTCTTGGTACGGGGCTGATGGTTTTTAAGTTTCGCGAAGGAATTCAAAAACAGAGGAATTGAACTTACCTTTAAGTCTGCGTAGTGTCGGACTAGATTTATTTTAGGAGGTGGCGATGGCACGGACAAATCATATAATCAGAACCGCAGACGTTTGTGACAATCATCGCACCGATGCACGCATTTGTGAAACTCAATTCAAAGACGTTGGTGGGCGCAACCATTTCCATGGGTTAGCCGTTTGTATGTCAACCTTTGAAGATAACTCAGGGCTGCGGGCCATACTTGCGGAAGGCGGGCAGGGTAAGGTTTTGGTTGTTGATGGCCGGGGCTCGTTCCGGCGCGCATTGTGCGGTGGGAATATTGCAAAAGAAGCGTTTCACTATGGCTGGGAAGGCATGATCTTTAACGGCGCTATTCGCGACAGCCACGAATTCGAAGTGCTCGATTTCGGCGTTAAAGTGGCGGGCTTAACCGCCATGCCGCCGGTGCATGAGACACAAATGGAACGCGAATCCTTCGTTAACTTCGGCGGTATTACATTCAATACCGGCGATTATGTATACGCAGACCAAGACTGCGTTATTGTATTAGACAAACCAGACCATGAGTGAGGCTTAAACGTGAGTAATCCAACAGACTTTATGACGATGCAAGAATTCGCTAAAATAGCAAAAGAAAAATTATCCTTTGAGACTTGGGATTATTTAATTGGTGGCGCTTATACGGAAACAACGCTGAAGCGGAACCGCCAAAGCTTGGACAATATTGCGTTCCGCCCGCGTGTGCTCAACGATGTTGAACACGTAGATGCCAGCGTTGAACTGTTTGGTCATAAATTGCGCTTACCTGTGATAATGGCCCCGATTGGCTCTGTTCAGGATTTCGTTGAAGGTGGCGGCGTGGTGCCCACAAAAGCTGCGGCTCGGTTCGGCTGTTACCATATGCTAAGTTCTGTTTGTAAGCCGTATTTAGACGCTGTAGCCGAATCGGTGGATTATCCAAAAATCTACCAACTCTACGTACGTGGAGATGCAGAATGGGTGGATGATCATATTGACCGGGCTATTGCTGCTGGGTACGTCGCCTTTTGTTTCACCGTTGATTTGGATTATTACAGCAAGCGGGAACGCGATGTGGCAAAGCGCTACTTATCAACGTCGCGCAAAACCCAAGCCAGTGGCGAAGAATGGCAAAAACGATTTAATTGGGACGACATCAAACGGATTCGCGCTAAATACGATATTCCGTTGATCCTAAAGGGCATTGCGACGGCAGAAGATGCGGCTAAGTGCGTCGCAATTGGTATTGATGCGGTTTATGTATCTAACCATGGTGGCCGACAACTGGATCATGGCCGGGGCGGGGTCGATTTGTTGCCTGAAATCGTAAAGGCCGTGAATGGAAAAGCCAAAATTATTTTTGACGGCGGCATCATGCGCGGTGCCGATGTGGTCAAAGCGATGATCATGGGCGCTGATTGCGTTGGCATTGGACGCTTGCAAGGCCTAGCTGCGGGTGCTGCTGGGGAAGACGGCCTTGTTCGGATGTTGGAGTTATTAGAAGAAGAAGCCATCGCCGCGCTTGGAATGCTGGGCGTCACCAAATGGGATCAGCTCGATATGAGCTACCTGCACGCAGCGCCCGAAGTAACGCCCCCACATGTATTGAGCGTATTTCCGTTGCTGGATGAAGGGTATTAATTTTTTGAGTTGTCGCGAATAAAATCATACACCCGCGTGAAATCTGAGCCCGGATTGGCTTCGTCGTGTTCGGACCAGATTTTGCTGACTGTGGCCCCAACGTTGCCCGGTGTGTTGGCGAGCTTTGTGTTTTCGTAATAAAGCTTTACGTCTTTTGCCATCAAGGCTGATTTGAACCCGGCATCGTAGGTTTTGGTTAAAATGCGTTTTGGGAACTTATCGGCGCTAGCGGTATTTTGCCCGGTTGATACGTTGACCACGTCCAACATGGTTTTCATCTCTAAGCCTTGGGATAATCCAAACAGCATGGCTTCTGATGTGGCCGCCATGGCGGTCGCGGATAAAAAGTTGTTGAGGATTTTAAGGGTTTGGCCTTGGCCCGGTTTGTCGCCCACATGAAACTGATTTTTTGAAAAGGCATTTAGAACGTCTTGATGACGCTCAAATTCTAGACCGGGGCCAGCCCACATAACGGTAATGCTGCCGGCTTTGGCACCCGCTGCGCCGCCGCTCACTGGAGCGTCCACGTAAGCAATGCCAGATTTGGCTGCAATTTCACCGGCATCTTGTGCCGATTGGGGGCCAACGGTCGATAAATCAACAATGACGGAAACAGTGCAACCCGGTGTATTAGCGATTTCTGTAACCACAGCGCAGGACACAGGCCCGTCGGGTAATGAGAGGAATACAGTTTCTACGGTGGTCACAACATCGGCAAGCGAATCGTGAGCAATAGCTTCCTTTGGTGCTAACTCGGCGGTTCCAGCGGGATCGTATACATGAAGCTCGAAACCGCCAGCTGCGATGTTGTTTGCCATCGGACTGCCCATTTGTCCAAGCCCTAAAAAGCCAAATTTAGTGGTGGTAATCATTCTTTGTTTCCATCCATATTAGCAATATCCAAACCTTCAGTTTCGCAGACTTCACGGGCAATGTTAAACGCATCAAGTGCCGCAGGAACGCCACAGTAAACGGATATTTGAATTAAAATTTCACGCAGTTCCACGAGCGATAAGCCGTTCGTCAATGCGCCTTTGAAATGTAGTTTAAACTCGTGTGGGCGGTTAAGGCCAGCCAACATGCCAAGATTTAAAATGCTGCGTTGTTGTTTAGTTAATCCACTACGTCCCCAGACACCACCCCACGCGTTTTCTGTAATCATCTGTTGAAAATCACGATTAAAATCATCTGCTTTTGCTAACGATGATTCAACGTGGGCTTCGCCCAAGACTTCTTTTCGAATTTTAAGCCCTGCTTCAAACTGTTCTTTTGGCATAAATGTGCTCCTTAGTGATTGGGTAAATTGTTATGCGTATTTGAAATGATGAATTGGTTAAAACAAAGAGAAAACAATAAAAATAAGGAAACAAAATTTATTATTTATTTGCTTGAGTTTACGGATTTTGCACTGATCACTACAAACTGTTCTGTTTTTTTTTGTTACGAATAAATATACCAGCCAACTAATGAATAATATGCATTAGTTCTCGATTGACAAGCCGATTTAGGGTCACTACCCTTACTCTAAATAATATAGGCATAAGCCTTATCTGGGAGAATATTTTTGGCAACGCTTCTCGAAATCGAGAACTTGCAGACGCATTTTTTTACGTCTGCGGGTGTAGTTAAGGCTGTAGATGGTGTTTCGTATACAGTTGATGAAGGCGAAACGGTTGCTGTGGTCGGGGAATCCGGCTGTGGGAAATCGGTTACCGCTATGTCTATCTTGCGTCTTATTCCTTGGCCTCCTGGGAAAATAGTCGGTGGGTCTATCAAATTTGATGGGCAAGATCTTCTTCAACTCACCGAAGAAGAAATGCGGAACATTCGTGGTCGCGATATTGGAATGATTTTCCAAGAGCCCATGACGTCCCTAAATCCAGTTTTGACAATTGGCTTGCAGTTAACGGAAACGTTAATGGCACATACAGATATCACGGCAAAAAAGGCCAACGAACGCGCTGTTGAGCTGTTGGGTATGGTCGGTATTTCCGAACCTGAACGCCGTTTAGTTCAATATCCGCACCATTTATCTGGTGGTATGCGCCAGCGTGTTGTGATCGCCATGGCGCTTTCATGCGATCCTAAGCTAATTATTGCTGACGAGCCAACAACCGCGTTAGATGTGACTATTCAAGCACAAATTTTGGAATTAATGAAAGATTTAACGAAGCGTTTAGGCGTTGCGATGATCGTCATTACTCACAATTTAGGCGTTGTTGCACGGTATGCGGACCGGGTGAATGTCATGTATGCGGGTCGGATCATCGAATCGGGTTCAGCACAGGATATTTATTACAATCCAAAGCATCCTTATACGTTAGCCCTTTTGAAATCGGTGCCGCGTATGGACCAAGCTAGACAAGCAAAGCTTGATCCGGTTGATGGCCAGCCACCTGATTTGTCTCAATTAGACGCGGGCTGTTCTTTCCGCGCACGTTGCCGATTTGCAACAGCTAAGTGTGCTCAAGAATACCCGGCATTAGAAAAAGTCAGTGATACGCAATATGCGGCATGCTGGGAAAAAGATAATTTAGAGGAGAAGGCATCATGAGTACGACAGACGCGGCCGTCCGCGACGATGCCCAATTCCGCGGAACCCATTCCGACGAAGTTTTGGTTGAAGTCAAAGATTTGAAGATGTTCTTTCCGGTAACGGAAGGTGTCTTTATCCACCGAGTTGTGGCTCATGTTAAAGCCGTCAACGGTGTGAGCTTTCAGATCAAAAAAGGGGAAACCCTTGGTTTGGTGGGCGAGTCAGGTTGTGGTAAAACAACAACCGGTCGCTGCATGATCCAATTGGAGCAAGCCACTAGTGGCGAAATCCTTTATCAAGGGACGGATCTAACCAAACTTGATTCTCAAGAAATGATCGATTATCGCAAGAAAATCCAAATCATTTTCCAAGACCCGTTCAGTTCCTTAAATCCCCGAATGACCATTGGCGATATTATTGGTGAACCAATGAAGGTGCATGGGATTATTGACGACCCGACTGAGCGCCGTCAACGGGTACTTGAGTTGTTAGCGAAATGTGGTTTGAAAGCAAACTTTGCAGAGCGCTATCCGCATGAAATGTCGGGCGGTCAGCGTCAACGTGTTGGAATTGCCCGTGCATTAGCGATGAACCCAGAGTTCATCATTTGTGATGAGGCGGTATCGGCGCTTGATGTCTCTATTCAGGCTCAGGTCATCAACCTGCTTGAAGATTTGCGTGAAGAGTTTGGTTTGACGTATTTGTTTATTTCGCATGATTTGAGCGTTATTCGCCATATTTGTCACCGGGTGGCGGTTATGTATTTGGGGAATATGGTCGAATTGGCTGATTGTGATGAATTGTATGACAATCCTCTGCATCCTTACACGCAGGCCTTATTAGAAGCGGTTCCTATTCCGGACCCAGATCTTGAGAAAGCGCGTGCTCATAAAATTGTGAAGGGCGAAATTCCAAGCCCAATGAACCCGCCAACCGGATGTGTGTTTCATCCGCGTTGTGAAAAAGCTGTCGCAAGTTGCAGCCAAAACGTTCCAGAATTTAGAGAAGTTAAACCAGGCCACTGGGTGGCTTGTACAGAAGTGTGATCGTCTGAACAAAAGGCGTCGCATATATCATGGGAACTCGGGAGGTTCCTTTTACATGGGAAGGAGAGTGGAGATGAGTAATACTTATACCAAATTTGCGGTATCTCTCGCTGTTGGAGCCGGTTTGGCTCTTGGCGTTAGTGCGGCAAATGCTGAAACACCAAAATCTGGCGGCATACTTGAATTTGTTGTGCCAGGCAAAGCGCCTAGTTACGATGGTCACATCGAGACAACGTATGCTATGATTCACCGGGTTCGTCCGTTCTACAGTTTGTTGATCCGGGTAAACCCTGATAATCCATCAGATCCAAGCGATTTTGTTTGTGATTTGTGTGCAGGTGCTGTGCCTGCAGCAACTGAAAATGGAACGAAATACACCTTTAAACTCCAGTCTGGTGTTAAGTTTCATGACGGCACACCACTAACATCAGCTGATGTTAAGGCAACTTTCGATAAGATTATTTTCCCACCCGCCGGTGTTGCGAGTGCACGGAAATCGTTCTTTAAAGCTGTGAAATCAATCACAACTCCAGATGCCAGCACAATTGTGTTTAAATTGTCATTCCCAACGGGAAGCTTTATTCCTGCTTTGGCTACTCCGTTCAACTTCGTTTATTCGAAGGCTGATTTGGATGCGCACGGATACTCATGGCATAAGATGAACATTAACGGCTCTGGTGCGTTTAAGTTTGTTCAACACCAAAAAGGTGCGTTCCTTGAAGGTGTGAAAAATCCTGATTACCACCTAGCTGGACGTCCATACTTGGATGGCTATAAGGCGATCACATCTGCTAAAATGGCTTTGAGTATTCAGGCTATTCGTGGTAATCGTGCTGCTGCAGAATTCCGTGGTTTCCCGCCAAAAGCTCGTGATGATCTGGTCAAAGCCCTTGGCAACAAAATCACTGTCCAAGAAAGTGATTGGAACTGTGTTCTACTTGGAACGCCTAACCACAAGATTAAACCTTTTGACGACACACGTGTTCGCCAAGCTTTAACTCTTGGTATTGATCGTTGGTCTGGTTCTAAGTACTTGTCAAAAATCGCGATTGTGAAAACAGTTGGCGGCGTTGTATTCCCAAGCCACAGCTTAGCGGCTACTAAAAAAGAGCTAATGACGCTTAAGGGATATGGCGCGGACATTAAGGCATCACGTGCTGAAGCAAATAAGTTGCTTAAAGAAGCTGGCGTTCCTGGATTAGCATTCACATTCCACAACCGTGGCGTTGACCAACCTTACAAAATTGTTGGTACATGGATGATCGATCAATGGAAGAAAACAGGGATGAAGGTTAAGCAACAAGTTAACCCAACACCTGTATTCTACGACACATTACGTAAAAAGAAGTCTTTTGATGTTTCAGTCGACTTCAACTGTCAGTCCGTTATTAACCCAATTGCTGATATTACCAAGTTCCTTGGTTCTGCTGGCAATAACTACGGGTCTTACGAAGATAAGCCGCTTGAGGACATCTATAACAATATCCTTAAATCCGGTGATGTTGCTGAACAGCGTCGTCTAATTCGTCAATACGAAAAGCGCGCGCTTTCTGACGAAGCACGTATGATGATTTCGTTGTGGTGGTATAAGATCAATCCTCACCGTTCATACATGAAGGGTTGGAAGATTGCTCCAAGTCACTACTTGAATCAGCACTTGGATAACGTTTGGCTAGATAAGTAATAGCTAACGCTCTGAAATGAAGTTCCACCCGCTGTATTATAGCGGGTGGGGCTTCATCGTTTAGATACGAATAAATACTTCGGATACGTTCTTTATGATCAAATATTTAATTAAACGCCTAATGCTGCTATTCCCAACGTTATTGGGTGCGGCTATACTGGTTTTTTTCCTTTTACGTCTCGTTCCTGGTGACGTCTGCGAAATTAGATTGGCGGGTACAGGTCTGTATGCAGACCCGGCTGAAATTGAGCTTTGCCGCAAAGATTTAGGCCTCGACCAACCTATATTTGTGCAGTTTTTTCAATTCCTTTGGGGATACGTGACACTTGATCTAGGCAAATCAATGTGGACAGGTGCACCAATCACGCATGAAATTAGCTTGCGATTCCACCTAACACTTCAAGTCGCACTGATGTCTACATTTGTTGCTATTATTATCGCTATTCCCTTTGGCATTATTTCAGCCGTAAAACAAAACACCTGGATCGATTATATCGTTCGGTGGTTTGCAATCGCTGGAATTGCAATGCCATCGTTTTGGCTTGGTATCTTAATTATTTTAGGATTACTCATTGGCACCCAAGAGTTTTTTGGCGAACCTTGGATGCCGCCTATTCAGTTTAAACCCATTTGGGAAGATCCTGTTTGGAATATTTCTCAGTTGATTTGGCCTGCTGTTGCCACCGGATACCGTTACTCTGCTGTGGCAACTCGTATGACTCGCTCTGCTTTGCTTGAAGTGTTACGTGAAGATTATGTGCGAACGGCTCGTGCAAAAGGCTTGGTTGAAAAAGTAATTATTAATCGCCATGCCCTTAAAAATGCATTACTGCCAGTTGTTACTATCATCAGTATCGAGTTCGCCTTTTTAATGGGTGGATTGGTTGTGACTGAACAGGTCTTTAACCTAAACGGTCTTGGTCGTTTGTTTGTTGAGTCTGTTGGAGCTCAAGATTTCAACATGACACAGCAATTGGTAATGTTGGTTGTTTTGATTTTCGTGATGATGAACTTCTTTGTTGATATCCTTTATGCGTGGCTCGATCCGCGCATTCGTTACAGTTGAGGACACAGGTATGGTAACGGTTTCTGAAATACAAGTTGAAGAGCAATTTGAGGATCTTTCACCAAAGACAACTTTCATGGGGATGATTTCACTCATGTTGCGCAAACAGCCTCTCGGTTCGTTTGGTGCGGTTATTGTGATTGCGATGGTCTTTATGGCGGTGTTCGCCGAAATTTTGACATCGATTGATCCCGAAGATAATAATCTGGAATATATGTTAACGGCTCCGGGTGAAATGTTTTTCCTTGGGACTGACCAATTTGGCCGGGATCTCTTAACACGTATTATCTACGGGGCGAGAACGGCTTTGTTCGTTGGCTTTACATGCGCAATCATTGGCTCATCACTGGGTTTGGTTTTAGGTGTCGCTAGTGCTTATTTTGGTGGCATGTTCGATTTGATTATTCAGCGTGTTGTTGATGTGATCATGGCGTTCCCACTGATCATTTTAGCCTTGGCTGTTGTGGCAACATTGGGGCCTGGGGTAGAAAATGTGATTATTGCAATTACGATCCCGTTCATTCCGCAATGTGCACGGGTAGTTCGATCAAACGCGTTAGCCATTCGTGAAATTCCTTATATCGATGCGGCGCGGGCCCTAGGCTTTAGCCATGTGCGGATTATTATGCGCCATATGGTACCAAACGTTATGGCTCCGTTCTTAATCATGCTGACGTCATTTTTAGGGCAAGCTATTTTGCTGGAAGCATCCCTTTCATATTTAGGAATGGGCGTACAAGAACCGACTGCGGCTTGGGGCTTGATGCTTCAAGGTGGGGCAGAAGAATATGCGGAAAGTGCACCTTGGGTTGCTGTTTGGCCCGGCATTGCAATTAGCTTGGCTGTGTTTGGTTTTAACCTCTTTGGCGACGCTGTTCGCGACACGTTAGATCCTAAGCTTCGGTCTCAGTAATCTTTTAATTAATTTATCTTAAGCGCAGGCCTTCGGGCCTGCGTTTTTGTTTGTGGAGCATAATTTAATGGCAGAACTAAAGCGTGTTGCGTTAATGGGGTTGTTGTTGGAAAGCAATTCTTTTGCTCCCGTGTCGGACGAACAGGCATTTCGCTCGCTTTGTTATTTGTCCGGTGATGAGATTTTAAACGACATCGCGTTACCCAATGGCGAACTCCCTGCTGAAATTCCCTCATTTTATAACGCAATGGAAAGCACTAACATTGCATGGAAGCCATTGCCCATAGTTGTTTCTGCGTGTGAGCCGGGTGGCCCTATAGACCAAGACTTTTTCAAAAGAACAAAGGATGACATGGAAGTAAGGTTATGGGCGGCTATGCCTTTAGATGGGGTATATATTGCCGAACACGGGGCCATGACCGGGTCTGATAGTTTTGACCCTGATGGTGATTTATTTGAAATGGTCCGCACTGTTGTTGGCCCTGATGTTCCCATTTTAGCGACGTTGGATTTACACGCTAATATTTCAGAAAAAATGTTAGAGAGTACTGATTTTTTAATTTCATACCGGACCAACCCGCATGTTGATCAAAAAGAGCGGGCTGAAGAAGCGTGTACTTTGATGATTGAAATGTGGGATGGAATGCGCCCTGAAACAGCTTTTATTCGTTTGCCGTTAGTTGCCCCCACCGTAACATTGCTATCAGCTGTTGGCCCTTATGCAGACATGATCAATTACGGGCAAAATAAAAAATCAGATGTGATTGCTAATGTTTCGGTTGTTGCAGGTTTTGTTTATGGCGATACACCCATCAACGGCATTGCTGTAATTGTTACGGCACGTGATGACTTGGACGCAGCTCAAAATTTAGCCGCTGATATAGCATCGCGGGGCTGGAAAGATCGTTCACGGTTTAAGCGCATATTGACGTCGATTGAAGATGCAACTTCAATGATGGTCATGAACGGTAACGATGTCAGTCGTACGGCACAGATTTTTGCTGACGTCGCAGATAATCCTGGAGGCGGTGGACGCGGCAATACCACTTATGTTTTGCAAAACCTTATTAAAACAAATGCCCAAGGTGTTTTATTTGGTGTTTTTATTGATCCAGCCCTAGCCCAATCCGCACATGACGCAGGTGAAGGGTCTTCGTTTAAGGCAACGTTTAATGCAGAGACTGAGACTTTGTATTCAAAGACCTTTGAAGCTGAAGTCGTTGTCGAGAAGTTATCAAATGGGGATTGTATTGGTCGCCGGGGAATATGGAAGGGACGTGCTATTACTATCGGCACATCTGCCCTGATCCGAATTGGTGGCGTACAAATTGTTTTGGGTTCGTTTCGTAAACAATGCGCCGAACCTGCGTTCTTTGAAATGTTTGACCTTGATATTGGATCTGCGCGTTCTGTTGTTGTTAAATCACGTGGGCATTTTAGGGCTGGATTTGATGAATTCTTTAAGCCGGAACATGTGTATGAAATCGATGCTCCGGGGCTGACATCCCCGGTGCTTAGCAATTTTGAATTTAAAAACTTGCCGCGTCCAGTATATCCCTTAGATGCAGATACGGTATGGTCTGGACCCGGTTGGGAACGTTGAATTTGATGATAATCAGGCAGTTGAGTGACTGTTTGTTCGTCCACCTGATGTGACATTCACAGTTACCAACCACTCGATGCGCCGCCGCCAAACCGACCGCCACCACTCCTTGATCCGCCTTAAGCAGTGTCGCCTTCGCTTTCGCCTGTAGAATTTGACTTATTGGTTTGTGGATTTCGATGATACGTTCCATCATTGCGATAAGCGCGTATCTTGCTACAGTTTCTTTTTCTGTAAAAGATGAACACTGCAAATACAGCGCCTAAAATTAGGAAAATGTTAAAACCCCCATTAATCTCAATGCTGCTTGCCACTGGGGTCAAGGTTTCCCCATCCAGTATAAGTAAAAATCAGTTGAGTGCCCTGAACAGCACCACCGCCCATATCGTTGATTTGAAATAGGGGAAGTATTTTTCGTCTTTAATCCGTTTGGTTATGGTGTCTGTAAGTGCACGTTCAAGAACTGTCCCAACCTCAGTCCGTACTTTTGGCTGGTTTTTTGTGACAATAATAAGAATGCCGTTATTTCTATCTTTCTGACCAATTCCCCATTTTTGCCCAAGTGCATATCCATAGTCTTAGATGGCTGCTCCTTATAATGAAGGTACGGTGACGATAATAACTTGGTTGTGCGTCCGCGCTTCATGATCAATAAAAAGCGCCGTCAATTGACGTTCTTCACCGGTATGTAGAATATTAGCTTGGTCATCGACGCGCCATTCAGTGTTGGCAGGTTTAGCTCAGCCTCAATAGCAGCAACAGGCACAATCCAGATGCAAAGCCCCAAGCTGTCGAGAGTGACATATGGTCGAGCGCCATGTTAAACGCCCATATAAAGGCCGCCGTTGACGTGCATTGTTTGTCCGGTGATGTACGCCGCTTCAGGTAAGCACAGATAGCGAACCATGCTCGCAACTTCATCAGGGCGACCAAATCTATCTATTGGAGGTCGGACAACAAGCGGAGGGCGAACGCCTGCTGATGCAGGGCGATCGGTGTCGATGTGTCCGGGCGATACAACGTTACAGGTAATTCCACGATCAGCCACTTCGGCAGCAATGCCGCGGGTGAAGCCAACCAAACCTGCTTTTGCAGCTAATAAATGGGCCCGATTTTTGGTGCCAATGTAAGCTGAAATACCACCCAATGTGATAATCCGGCCCCAGTTATTTTTTTTCATGTGAGGAATACACGCTTTTGACAACAAAAATGCGCCATCCAAAGGAACCGCTAACACTCGGTGCCATTCTTCTAAGCTCATTTCTTCAATGGGGACCTGACCCCGAACCGATGCGTTGCTAACCATAATATCGATCCGGCCAAAAGCCGTCGCTGCCATGCCAACCATTTTTTGAACAGCTTCTTCGTTGGTAACATCAGCCACATGAGCCATGGCTTGCCCGCCCGCTTTAGATATTTCATGGGCAACTGCATCTGCTGCAGCACTATCTTGAACTGCGTTGACAACAACTGCAGCACCGTCCGCCGCTAGCCGTAATGCAATGGTGCGTCCGATATTACGTGCAGAGCCTGTTACAATGGCCACGCGCCCCGTTAAAGGAAGATCTTGATTAGTCATTTCTAACTCCTGTGATTGCAGATACTTATTTAGCGTCCTTCAAACTTTGGTTTCCGCTTTTCAATAAATGCCGTTACACCTTCGATAAAATCAGGTGTTGCTGTACAGTCAACGAAGCTTGTGATTTCGTTATCGAGCTGTGTGTTGATTGTGTTATCTAAAGACGCATTAAGCAGCGCTTTAGCATGAGCATGGGCGTGTGTTGGCCCCGTTGCCAAACGCGACACGATTTTATTGGCTTCAGCCTCTAATTCTTCTGCACTAAACACCCAATTTATTAACCCCCACTTTTCAGCCGCAACCGCATCAAAGCGATCTCCTAATAATGCGATCTCAAACGCCCGCTTCATCCCAACCATACGGGGTAAATGATATGTAGAACCGCCATCAGGGCTAACACCCAAATGACAGTAAGCCAATGTGAAAAAGGCTTTTTCAGAAGCAACGACCAAATCACATGCAATCATTAAGCTAACACCAGCACCGGCTACAGCCCCTTTTACAATGGCAATGATAGGTTGGCGCAATTTCCGCATTTTGAAAATGACTTCATGAACGTTGTGTAAAAGCCGCTCAAACTCATGACGCCTTGCAGTCATATCTGGTTCTGTATCAAGCATGACTTTAAATTTTTTAATGTCACCGCCAGCCATAAAATGGTCGCCAGCGCCTTTAATTACCACACATCGAATATCGTCTTGATCCCCAACGGCCGTGATAATGTGATCAAGAGCACTAACCAATTCAGAGTTAAGGGCATTAAGACTGTCTGGTCGGTTAAATGATATCCAACACACGTTATCTTTAACGTCGACAAGTATGGTTTCGTTCGGTGAAGTAATAGCAGCCAATTTAGCCCCCTATTGAATATGTAGATTGATAAGTTATTTACATACCCAATATCACGGTTCTTTGGGCGGGATCAACTTAGGTTTCAATTTTGGGGACGATTGTTTTTACGATTGAGCTGTCGAGTGCTTCATAATCAAAATAACCAAGCAGTTCATAGAGTTCAGCACGTGACTGCATCTGACCTTGGCATGCTTCTGTTCCGTCCGTCTGATTGATTGTCGCGTATAGGTTTTCCATGGCGCGGACAGCAACGCGCAACTGTGAAACCGGCCAAATGACGATCTTATATCCCATCTCTTCAAATTGAGCGCCGGTATAGTGGGGGGTCTTGCCAAATTCTGTCATATTTGCCAATGCGGGCGCTTTGACGGATGACGCGAAGGTTTTGAAATCATCTTCACTCGCAAGGCCATCGGCAAAAACAACATCTGCGCCCGCTTCAATATAGGTGTTTGCGCGGCTTATAGCGCCTTCCATACCTTCGGATGCCAAAGCGTCTGTTCTGGCAATAATTTGTAAATGTGTGCGGGCTTTTGTGGCGGCGGCAACTTTTAAGGCCATATCCTCTGTGCTGACCAGTTGTTTGTCGTTTAGGTGGCCGCATTTTTTTGGCAGTTTCTGGTCTTCGATCTGCATACCCGCAGCACCTGATGTTTCCAATTCGCGCACTGTACGCATAACGTTTAAGGCTTCACCGTAGCCGGTATCCGCATCGACGATCAGTGGTAAACCGGTGGCTCTATAAATAGTGCGAACAAAAAAGCAGACTTCTTCAAGGGTCATGACGCCCAAGTCTGGAAGCCCCATGGAAGCGGAAAGGGCAGCACCAGAGACATAAAGCGCTTCAAACCCAGCTTTCTTTGCAGCCAGCCCGGCTATGCCATTGTGTGCGCCGGGGGTCCTTAATATACCGGGCTGCTTTAGGAGGGTTGCCAGCCGTAATCCTGGTGATAAAGTGTTTTGTAAATTGCCTTCGAGCCAAGTCATTGATGGGTCTCCGTTGGGTAAAGTTGCAGCTTTTCTACACTGAAAACTCAGGAAAGTGGTACAGAAAAATTGAGAGGTTGAAGGATATTTTGAATAAACAACAGCTAAATAAATTCTCCCCCGCGACCGGCCCCGCTGTTTGGACGCCGGATGAACTGAAAAATGACACGTCGTGGGTGTTTCAGTTCAGCGCATCAGACATTGTTGAAATTGAAGCGGCGGTTTCGGATATCTTAAATTCGGGAAAGCAACTCTATTTTTTCGGTCGGGATGATTTCCCTTTGCCCACTTTGGGCCCTCGTCTGGCAAGTTGCATATACTATGTTGAATATGGTCGGGGCGTTGCTTTGTGGCGCGGCTTGGATGTCAGCACTTATGATGAGCACAGTTTAAAGGTTTTATATTGGGGCATTGGTGTGCATTTGGGTGCACCAATCACGCAAAATGCTAAGGGGCAGCTTATAGGTCATGTTCGTGACACGGGCCATAATTATATGAGTAAAAATGTGCGCGGTTATACAACTCAAGCACGCTTAGCACCTCATTGCGATAGTTCTGATATTGTTACTCTTTTATGTGTCCATCCTTCTAAGTCAGGAGGAGAGAGCTTAATTGCTAGTTCTACAGCCGTTTACAATAAGTTGCTCGAGCACTTTCCAGAATATTTAGAGCCTTTATTTATTGGGTTTAATTTTGATCTACGCGGCGAGGGAGCTACTGATAATCCCAATGAAGTGACTAATACCAAGGTTCCTGTATATTCGAATTATGAAGGCTGGCTTTCATGCCGCTATAACTGCAAAACTATTGAAGATGGGCAAATTAAAGTGGGTTCACCTTTAACCGGCCTTACACTAGAAGCTGTGCGTAAAGTTGGTGAGTTGGCAATGCAAGATGGTATTCGCCATGATATGACCTTCAAACAAGGTGATATTCAAATTTTAAATAATCATACTGTACTTCATTCACGTACTTCGTTTGAAGATTGGCCCGAGCCTGAGCGCAAACGTAATCTGCTTCGTATGTGGATAAACCAACGGGCTGAAATTGCTCGGCCATTGGCTCCTGAATTTGCAAACAGATTAAATACGGGCCCCCGCGGTGGAGTTGCCGTAAAGTAATTAAGGATGCTAAATTTATGACACGTATAGCAATTTTAGATGACTATCAAAATACGGCTGTAGCCTCTGCGGACTGGCAATCCTTGTTAGGTTGCAAGATCGAAACGTTTAATCAACATTTAGGCCACGATGAAACGAAAATAGCAGGCACTTTAAGGAATTTTGATGTCATTGTGTGTATGCGGGAACGAACCCCATTTCCAAAATCATTATTGGGCCAGTTACCGAACCTGAGATATTTAATCACTACTGGTTTGCGTAATTTATCCATTGATATGGATGCAGCCAAAGCTAATGGTGTTATTGTAAGTGGCACTCAAATGTTGGGATATCCAGCTTATGAGCATGCGTGGGCACTTATTTTGGCGATCACTAAAAAAATTCCTTACGAAGATCAAGTCATGAAGTCAGGCGGCTGGCAAAAAGGAATTGGTGTTGGGCTAAGCGGTAAAACGTTAGGAATTTTGGGCCTTGGAAAACTAGGCAGTGCAGCAGCACGAATTGGTATAGCATTTAATATGGACGTGATTGCCTGGAGCCATAATTTAACAGAAAAGATGGCATCTGAGCATGGTGTTAAGCTAGTTGAAAAGGATGATCTGTTTAAGCGCTCCGACATCATTAGTATTCACCAAGTTTTGAGTGACCGTACAAGGGGGCTGGTTGGTAAAAAACAATTTGAACAAATGAAAAAATCATCATATTTGGTCAACACATCGCGTGGCCCTATAGTGGACGAAGGCGCACTAATTGATGCTTTGCAAAATAAGGAAATTGCTGGAGCAGGCATTGATGTCTATGATTTAGAGCCATTGCCTACTGATCACGTAATCAGGTCTTTAGATAACGTTGTACTGACTGGGCATACAGGGTTTGTTGTTAAAGAGTTACATGAGTTGGCATATGGCCAGGCAGTTGAAAACATACATTCATGGCTAAATGGTGCGCCTGAACGTTTATTGAACGGGGATTAATTAAATGGGTGCCACTGAAATTAATGTTGAGCAGCAGGGCTATATTGCAACGCTGACAATTAGCAATCCAAAAAAGCGTAATGCCCTTGATTTGAAAAGCTGGAGCAAGCTCTCATCTGCCTTGACCCGTTTGGATGCAGACGACAGTGTCCGATGTATCGTGATACGGGGCGAAGGAACAACCGCTTTCGCCGCTGGAGCGGATATATCAGAGTTTTCTGAATTACGTTCCAATGCAAAAGAAGCTAAAGAATATGGTGAATTTGTTGCTGCAGCATTAGACGCTTTGCAAAAATGCCGCCATCCAACGGTGGCAATGATCCATGGCGCTTGCACTGGCGGTGGGTTCGAGATCGTATGCTGTTGTGATATGCGGATTGCTGGAAAATCGGCACGATTAGGGATCCCCATTAAACGGATAGGCAACGCCTTAGCTCCACCAGAAATGAAACCGTCTCTTGACCTTGTTGGGCCTGCGGTGGTTTTAGAATTGCTTTTAGAGGGGGGCTTGTTTGGTGGTGATGATGCTGTTCAGCGGGGGATGGTAAATCGTGTTGTCCCTGATGATGAACTGGCAGAAAATGTATACGCAACGGCCGAGCGAATTGTATCTGGTGCCCCATTAGCGGCACAGATGACTAAAAAAACTTTGCGTCGTTTAATGAGTAATCCGCAGCCGCTTAGCAAGCAGGAGCTTATAGATAGCTATGCTGCCTGCGATAGTGAAGATTATACCGAAGGGGTGCGATCCTTTTTGGCAAAAGAACAACCAGAATTTAAAGGCAAATAGTTAATAAATATAAGGATGAATAAAATGAGTGCGACAGATAAATTAAAAGATCTTTTGAATAAGCCTGGAATTATTACACTGCCTGGGTGCTACGATGCTATGTCAGCTAAGTTGATAGAACGCGCTGGATTTTCGGGTACGTTTATGAGTGGATTTATGGTTTCTGCCGCACGGATCGGGATGCCAGATACAGGTCTGATTTCTTATAATGAAATGCTAGATCAAGGCCGCAATATTGCGTCTGCCATTTCTATCCCGGTGATTGGTGACGGTGATACGGGCTATGGTAACGCGATCAATGTAAAGCGTACCGTTGATGGATATGCCCAAGCTGGAATGGCATGCGTGATGATTGAAGATCAATTAGCTCCAAAGCGATGTGGTCATACTAATGGAAAACAAGTCGTTAGCCGTGAGGATGCTTATGTTCGCCTTCAGGCTGCTGTTGATGCCCGAGAAGAAGGGGCGGACATTTTAATAATGGCACGAACTGATGCGAATGGAACAGACGGGCTTGATGAAGCAATTGAGCGCTGTAAAGGGTTTATGGATATTGGTGTTGATATTACGTTCTTAGAGGCTCCCCGTGATGAGGCTGAAATGGAGCGCTATTGTAAGGAAGTGCCGGGACCTAAAATGGCTAATATGGTTGAACAAGGCAATTCACCGTTCTTAACCCCGCCAAAATTAGAAGAAATCGGCTATAAGGTTGTCATATATCCTGCATCTTTGATGTTGGCTGGTATTGCGGCTGCAAATCGTGTGTTGGCTACCTTGAATGATGGCCACGATACTGCCGCCAATGCAACTTTTCTAGAATTGCAGGATGTGGTTGGCTTCCCAAAGTATTATGCAGATGAAAAGAAGTATGTTGCTAAATAATTTTTAGGGTATTTACAGGAGTGTATGATGATTCCAGTTTCCAAAGTGTTATCAGAGTTTGCAAGTTCTTTGACATATGAAGGGTTGCCGGAAGAGGTGCGAACGAGGAGCAAACAGTTGATCCTTGATTTAGTGGGTAACATAATCCGTGCCCGCCATGATGCTGAGTCAACGCCTAGCGTCATTTCAGCCATGAAACGACTTGGTTATGGGAATGGGAAATGCACAGTTTTGGGCGATGCAGATAGTTATAGCGCACCGGGAGCTGCAATGATAAATGGCACCTTGGCCCATTCTTTGGATTTTGACGATACCCACTCTGCGGGATCGATCCATTCTGGAGCACCTATTGTTCCAGCAGCGTTTGCTGTGGCTGAAATGGTTGGTGCCAGCGGTAAGGATTTGATTGTTGCAATTGTTGCGGGCTATGAAATTCAAATTCGGTTAAGTTTAGCACTTGTCCCTAGTGACCATTATGATCGTGGCTTCCATCCAACAGCTACTTGTGGAATATTTGGTGCTGCGGCGGCCGCTGGAAAATTAATGGGCTTGGATGCGGCTGGCATAGCTCGCGCCTTTGGAGTGGCACTTAGCCAGTCTGCCGGGTCTATGCAATTTTTGCACGAAGGTGGTTGGACTAAGAGATCACACGTGGGACAAGCAGCAATGAATGGTGTGATTGCGGCAACAATGGCTGATGAAGGCTTTAGGGGAGCGATTGATCCTATCGAGGGTAAAAATGGGTTTTTAAATTCATATGC
Source organism: Rhodospirillales bacterium (assembly GCA_028825025.1). Lineage (GTDB taxonomy): Bacteria > Pseudomonadota > Alphaproteobacteria > Rhodospirillales > Casp-alpha2 > JABMNT01. Next base: position 26,168 of record JAPKAX010000013.1, read on the forward strand.
GCCTAGTGCTGATCCTAGTCGCGCAATTGAAGGATTAAATACAGATTGGGAGCTTTTGAATGTTGGGGTTAAGCCATATCCATCATGCCGATATTCGCATGCCCCTTTGGATGCTATTGTTGCTCTTCGTGCTGCGCATAACATACTACCTGAAGAAATAATAAAAGTGACCGTTGGTGTTTCCGAAACAGGATGGAAAATTATTGGTGATTCTGATGCTAAAAAGCATCACCCAAAAAGTATTGTTGATGGGCAGTTCTCTATGCCCTTCTGTGCGGCTGTTGCGTTGCAAACAGGTGGACTGAGTTGGGATGATTACAATCAATACCTCTCAAACTCTAATACTTTAGATTTATGTAAACTGGTGACGACGGTTGTAGACGACAAAGCGAATGCAGCGCTCCCAAACAACATGGCAGGCAACGTAGTTATTGAAACATCGCGGGGCACCTTTGATCAATTTATTGAAATGCCAAAAGGTGAGCCTGGAAATTTTGTTACGGATGAAGAGCTGATGGCAAAATTTACCGGCCTTACTGCTCCTTACATAGAGCCATCGGCGCTAACTGATTTGTCGTCTGGATTACTCGATCTCGATACCATTAATAGTGTTTCAGGATTGCTTCACCATGGCCGTCAATTTGAAGCCATGGCTTAATCGTTAAGCAAAAAAGGCCTCAAGCTGAGTAATCACTTCGCTTGGGGCTTCTTCTGCTAAATAGTGACCAGAATTTACAGTGCTCCCTTGCACACTGGACTGGCTGTATTGGCTCCAAATATTGATGGGGTCATACCATTGATCGATTTTTCCTTTTGATCCCCATAATATAAGCAGCGGGCAATTGATTTTAACACCTGCATTGCGGCTCGCCCGGTCATGCGCCATATCGATGGTCGCTGCGGCCCGGTAATCTTCGCACATACCCATGATCATTTCAGGATTCTTTGCGGCTTTCAAATAATCATCAAGAGCATCCGGGTGAAAGAAATCGTTACCTTTCGGTTCACGAGATGTATGGGCGCGGAACCAATCTTCGGTCGCTTTGTTGATTATTGATTCTGGTAAAGGGTGGGGTTGAGCAAACCAAAACCAATGATAATAACCCATGGCAAAATCCATGTCGGCACGCTCGAAGTGCTCAATTGTTGGGATGATATCCAATAACGCGAGTTTTTTTACCCGGTCAGAAAAATCGAGCGCCAAACGATGTGCAACGCGGGCTCCGCGGTCATGAGCAGCGACATAAAAGTTTTTATGGCCCAAGCGCTCCATCACATCAACCATATCCGCTGCCATCTGCTTTTTTGCGTAAGCGGCATGATCAGTGGACGCTGCTGGTTTGAACGATTGCCCATACCCACATAAATCGGGGCAAACTACGGTGTATGACTCGCTTAGTTTAGGGGCAACCAAATGCCACATGGCATGGGTTTGTGGGTTGCCGTGAAGCAAAAGCAGCGCCGGGCCTGTGCCATAAGTGCGCAACCGAACAGAACCCCGTTTCGTATCAATAGTTTTTAAGTCGAAATCGTTGAAAAAATATGTCATCTATTTTGCCACCGCCGTTATTCTTATTTCATTCATCTATTCAAACATTAGCCAAGCGATTGCAGAACGTCGATAAATATTTGTATTGCGTCTGTTGAGTAAATTACGCTTCACGGGCCGTTGGCTGGGGAAGTAATATTTCTATTTTCTAGGATCATTTGGTCCTGGTCAACTTGTGTGAAATTTAGACAGCTTTAATTCATAAGGCGGGCTTAAATTGAATACTGCGCTCCAAGAATTTATGAAAATTCGCGGCACTGAAGTACCTTCGAAAATAAAGACAAAATTACCGGTAATGACCCCGTCTATTCAACACCTTTCAAAATCAGTGAAACAAACGCTTCAGTACTGGCAGGTGTTGGTGTCGTGGTTTCCGGCATTTGGGAAATGAAAACTGGAAAGCGTCAAAAAGTTTCTGTCAATACACAGCATTCTGCAGCCACATTGAACAGCACCCTTTATATGCAGGCTGTAAATTTGGATGGTAAGTTTGAGCCGGTTGAAAGCAAAAATCATGAAGCGATGCTTGCGATTACGCAACTTTGGCCAACTAAGGATGGCCGGTATCTTTTGGCGCATTCTGGCCTGCCAAATTTGAAAGAGGGGGTGCTGGGTGTTCTGGGCTGCTACCCCACTCCAGTTTAGGTTCGCGATTCTGTGACGAAATGGGATTCGCTCGATTTGGAAACTGCTATTGATAACGCTAGAGCTTGCTGTGCATAGTACGATCTAACGCGGAGTGGTTGGTACATCCACATGGGCAAATGTTGAACGCGAAACCTGTTGCTGAAATTACAAAAATTGCGGATAGCGACCAAATTCTGTTCCCAAAAGGGGACCGCTCTTTTAGAGGCATCAAAATACTGGATTTGAAACGTATTTTGGCCGGGCCTATTGCCGCTCACACCTTGGCAGAGCAAGGATCTGACGTGCTGATGATTGCCTTCGAACATCTTCCGCAAATTCATGAACATGTCATGGACACAATCCATGACAAATGAAGAAAATTTATTGACTTAAAAACAAATGAAGGATGGGAACAGCTAACCACGCTTGTGAAGGGAGCAGGTGTCTTTGCTCAAGGATATCGTCCGGTAATGTTAGAAGGGTTCGGGCTTGGGCCAGAACAACTGGCTGCAATCTGCCCCGGAATTATTAATCTATCCATAAGTTTTTTTGGTTCTGACGGTCCTTTAAGTCACCGCGCATGCTGGGAATAAGTTGCTCAAACGGTTGCTAGAATTTGTAATGGCGGACATCTTGACCGCCCCGGCTTGCTTTCCGCATTGGCTTGCGATTATGTGACTGGTTATTTAGTTGCTTATGGGGTGCTACTTGCAATAGCGTGCCGGGCCCAAGAAGGAGGGAGTTATTA
>JAPKAX010000202.1 GCA_028825025.1 Rhodospirillales bacterium
GGTGAAAGAAGAATTTATATCAAACGTGACACACGTATTGCGCACACCGTCAACATTCATCCGTGGATCTTTGGGGATTGTTAACGCAGGGGGTATGGGAGATGTACCTGAAGCCTTTAAAGAGCCATTGAAACTGTTAACAGTAATACAACGGCTTTATTAGGTTTAAGAAACGAGTTGCTTGACGCTCAAAAATTAAACTCCGGGTATATAGAATATGATTTTAAGCCTCTAGTGATTGGTGATTTGATAAAAGAAGTTTGCGAAAATATAAAGGGAATTGCCGATGAACTAAAAATTCAAATCTTCTTTGATACGGACCGGAAAACGTCAATCATAGAGGACGTGGGCCGAATTAAAAAATAATTATAAATGTTCTTTCTAATGCTATCAAGTTTTGTCCGACGGGCGAAGTTCTTGGAGTTAAGTTAGATGTATGTGGAACTTTTGTGAGTATTAGCGTTTATGACAAAGGGCCCAAAATCTTGGATGAGTTTAAAACCTATATTTTCAATAAATTTTCGCAAGTAAATATAAAAACGAATACTACCTGAATTGGGCTTGAACCATCCATTAGCAACACGTTTGTTGAAGCCCACCGAGGGAGCATTCACTTTGATACAAAAACGGACTTAGGTACTACATTTTATTTAGAGCTACCTATCAAGCAAAGGATAGTTCCTTAAGTTAGAGATAGTGGAATAGTGTGAAAATTATACCCCTTGGAACTGGTGCCGGCGCTGAAATTTAAGTCGTGTGGCAATTCCAATGGCAGTGTGCTTGCCGGATTTAGTAGCCGCCGTTTCGTTCTATAGGCGCCAACCAAAACCAGAAGATGTAGCGCAAACTTCAGCACGTTTGTTAATCCAAAATGCAGGTTTGGACAAACGCATTGGTGCGGGAGCCCCGTCTTATGAAGCGGCATTAATGGCTAATAACATTGAATTTACTGCCCGTAATTATGTGGGCGTCAATCAAATATTTCATAATGACAAAACGCTGCGTTACGATGCGACTGCCGTTGAATTGGCATGGCAAAAAACCGTTGTGTTTTTTAAACAAAACTTGCTTAGGGGTTTGGCTGGTTTTAAGCGCGTTAATTATCTCCAAAAGTTTTGTTTTGTTTGGGGGTATATTTAAATAAGTTTGGATTTAGGGGAACATCGAAAGTTGGTCCTAATAACGAAACCGTGGTTTTAATGCCTTGTGCATCGGTGACGGTCCATTTTCTAAGTTCCATGGGCCGGTCACTGAATACAAGTTCAATGCTACCCGCATCCGGCTCAGCCGTATTAACAAGCCCAATACGGACAACGCCGGGTGTTCGATTGACAGACGTGACAATCACATCGTCGCCAAAAAAACCAATCGATTCACGCAACATCAAATCAGCCGGCGTCATACTCAAATAAAGCGTTGTTGCAGTATCGATATTACGATCAATGAATGAGATATGTTTGCCATCGGCGACAACAAGGAGCGGGTTTGGGTCATCATAAATAAGGCGTAAGCGGCCGGGGCGTTGTAAAAATATTTGGCCTTCTGCATATTCACCGTTCGATGATACTTGAAGAAACCGTGCCTTGAAGGTTTTGGAAGAATTCAGATGTTTTTGTACGCGCATCAAATCCGTTGTGCCTTGTTTAGAAAGCACTAGACTTTCCGCAAGTTTAGCCGCCGCTGGAGTGGCCAATGGAAAAGTCAGCACCAAGCTGGCAGTTCCTAAAATCTGCAAAATATTTTTTATCATAATTGATTTTTAACGGACTGTATCATTTGGGTAAAGCTTGTCTACAAAACAAGCAAAATGATAGCAACTTAAGGGTTAAAGGTAAAGCTTAGTTTAAACTGGATGAAAGCGAGATTTAATTGGGCTCTAACTGTTTTGTGTTGTGATTTAAAGGCGTTTCAGGGGGGGCCGCATAGTCATACAAATGACAAGGGGGCCATACCTGCTTTTTTACCATTTAGGCCTAAAATTCCAATTGTGTAGCAATACAAAGGGTTGGGCTTCGATCTCTTTAACCGCCATGGCAAAACGGGCTTGATCGTTAAGCGCCATGCGGCCTTGTTTTTGATCAAGCACAAAAACGATTGATGAATAGACTTTTCGGACCCCTTTAAATCATATTCACGGTATCCCAAAAACGTAAAATTATTGTCGTGAATTCAACGCATAAATTCGTGAGACTCGATTGTTTCACCTGACGATAAATTTTTAGGGGCTGATAAAAATTCTTCAATAACAGCACCCATGCGCTTGCGCATGGGTCGCCAATCTTCAACCGCATCTCGAATGTCGCTAAGAACTTTTTCGAAGCGTGATTTAATTTTGGTTAATCGTTCGCCGGATTGGCGTGTGATTTCAAGGCGGATACGAGATTCAGCCTGAGCATCAGCAGACGCAACATCAGCAAAACTAGAAAACTTTCCACCCTTTGTGCGTTTAACATGTATGACTGGATGGATTAATAAATAAAATTCCAGTTCCTGTCGGGTGACTTCAGAAGCAAGCGAGACGACGAGAAAAGGCATATCTGTATTACAGATTTCGATGACCGTATGATCAGATTCAAATCCATTGGCTTTTACCGTGGGATTGAAAACGCGAACCAGTGATTTAGATGCGGAGCGTGTTCCGGCAAGGTTGAAATGATGCATTGCCAATGCCGATAGTTCGGCAGGCTTAAAGCTTGATAAGTCTTCGAACGGTGAATGCGTAAAATAACGCGATATAAAGACAAAGGTTTCAGTAGCCTGGGATTTAGATAATTTCTTTTTTGCCTCAGCGATGATTTTACGAATTTAGCCAGACGTTTTTTTGTTATCAACGGCCATCATTTGCTCTCTCTAAATGCATTATCAATCAAGATGTGCGAACAATAATGAGGGTGCTAGCCTAAACTTTTACAAAACCAAAGGGTTCGTAACAATTTAATATGAAATAGTGTTACTGAATACGATTTACGTTTGGTCTAAATATCCGGTAAAGGCGCGTAAAGCTTCTTCTAACTGGTCTGCCTTCATGGCAAAACACAACCGTATATGGGTCTCGTTTCCGGGGCCGAAGGTGTATCCTGGGGCAACGCCAACCTTGGCACCAAACAACAACCCTTCAGCAAATTTTAATCCGTCATCTATGCCTTTAATACGCGGAAAAGCGTAAAAGGCGCCTTCTGGGGCAGTATGTTTGATGCGTGGGTGATTACCCAGTATTTCGTTGGCGACGATCAAGCTTTCTTTATAACCTTGGCGCAATCCATCAAGTGCGGTTTCACCCTTTTCGAGCGCTGCAATGGCTCCCAATTGAATAAAGCTGGGCGCGCCTGTGTTGTATATTTCAGACAATACCGCCATTTGTTCTTCATAAGCTTTGGGCGTGACCATCCAGCCTAAGCGCCAACCGGTCATGGCCCACCCTTTGGAAAAGCCGTTCACAAGAATCAATGGATCATCATCGCCAGCAAACTCTAGGAACGAGGGCGCGTAATTGCGGTCATAAACCGTGCGGTGATAGACTTCATCGGCCAACAAAACGATGCCACGAGACCGGCAAAAGTCCATTAATTGTTCTTGGTCAGGCCGCTCCATGACATATCCAGTTGGATTGCACGGGCTGTTTAAATAAATCATTTTGGTGTCAGGCGTACACGTCGCCATCAAACCGTCCAAATTTAATGCCCATTTATCATTTTCTGAATGTTGACGGAAATGGCTAACTTCAGCCCCAGCCCATTTCATGGCCATTTCAACGTTGGGCCAATGCGGCGTGACGATAACCGCGTGATCACCGGGGCGAAGGACCATGTGAGCTGCGATCATGACGGTGAGCATGGTGGAACCGGGCACGTGAATGCGGTCGGGGTGTAAATCGATACTATATAAGGTATCGTGATAGACTTTTAAGGCGTCGCGCAATTCGGCCCGGCCGCGCGGAATGTTATAAAATGTTTCCCCCTGATCCAACGCTTCAACGCAGGCATCGCGAATAACTCTCGGTGTTGCTTCGCTGCCTTCACCAAACCACAGGGGATACAAGCCTTCCATGCCGAACCCTTGGACGGCAATTTTGCCAATGCCACTGCGTTCTAGATCTTCGAAATTGGCGGGGAATAGAGGTTTCACAGGTTTGACTCCAGTATGGCTTGGGATTAAAATTAAAGCCTTTTTTGCCCTGTGATGCAGTGTTCGTCAATGCACATTTCAGCACTCAAAGCGGAGCCTGCAAAAAGCGCTGACGTAACCGAAAAAATGTATATAATCGGTATATGAAAAATTTAATTGAAATTACTAATTTATCGAAGACCTATGCATCAGGGTTCCAAGCCTTAAAGGGCGTAAACCTAAATATTAGCCAAGGTGAAATTTTAGCATTGTTGGGACCCAACGGGGCAGGAAAAACGACGCTGATCAGTACGGTTTGTGGAATCGTAAACCCAAGCGGTGGTTCCGTTACGGTTGATGGGTTTGATATTATTAGAGACTACCGCAAGACCCGAAGCTTAATCGGCTTGGTCCCGCAGGAGTTAACCACCGATGCGTTTGAGACGGTATGGGCAACGGTAACCTTTAGCCGGGGCCTTTTTGGCAAATCGGCAAACCCCGCCTATATTGAAAAAGTGCTCAAAGATTTGTCGTTGTGGGATAAAAAAGATAGCATGATTATGGCACTTTCGGGCGGTATGAAGCGTCGGGTTTTGATTGCCAAAGCCCTATCGCATGAGCCCAGTATTTTATTTTTGGACGAGCCAACGGCCGGCGTTGATGTGGAATTGCGTAAAGACATGTGGAACGTGGTTCGGGCTTTGCAAGATACCGGCGTCACCATTATTTTGACCACACACTATATAGAAGAAGCTGAAGCGATAGCCGACCGTGTTGGTGTTATTCATAACGGTGAAATTATTTTGATCGAGAACAAATCCGAATTGATGAGTAAGCTTGGCAAAAAGCGAATGATTTTAGATTTGACTAAAGCTGTAAATTCGATCCCCCCAACCCTTGATAAGTTTGGTCTGGATTTATCTGATGATGGTATGCAACTTACGTATACGTATGATACACAAGCCGAACGCACAGGCATAACAACTCTGCTTTCCACCCTTCATAGCGCGGGTATTTCATTCAATGACTTGAACACAACGCAAAGCTCGCTTGAAGATATTTTTGTAAACCTTGTTAGAGATGCCTCATGAATTTATATGCAGTAAAAGCGATTTATCTATTCGAGATGGCGCGCACGTGGCGTACGTTATTTCAAAGTATTGTCTCGCCCGTCATTTCAACATCGTTGTATTTTGTTGTTTTTGGCGCGGCGATTGGATCTCGTATTTCTGAAATTGGTGGTATTAGTTATGGCTCGTTTATTGTGCCGGGCCTGATTATGCTTTCGATCTTAATGAACAGTGTGTCGAACGCGTCCTTCAGTATTTATTTTCCAAAATTCACCGGTACGGTGTACGAGCTGATGTCTGCTCCCATTTCATCTTTTGAAATTATTTTGGGTTATGTTGGGGCTGCCGCAACTAAGTCAATTATTTTAGGTTTAATCATTTTAGCGACTGCCGGATTATTTGTACCTTTGCAAATTGCCCATCCCTTTTGGATGCTTTTGTTTTTAGTTTTGACGGCTGTCTCCTTCAGCTTACTCGGATTTATTATTGGCATTTGGGCCGATAATTTTGAAAAGCTACAGATCGTTCCTTTGTTGATTGTAACGCCATTGGTATTTTTAGGCGGCAGTTTTTATTCCATCGATATGTTGCCACCGATTTGGCAAAAGATAACGCTGTTTAATCCGGCGCTGTATTTGATCAGTGGTTTTCGTTGGAGTTTTTATGAAATTAATGATGTCGGTGTGGGTTTGAGCCTTGCCATGGTTCTTTTGTTTTTGGGGTTATGCGTGGCAACCGTTTGGTGGATCTTTAAAACTGGGTACCGAGTTAAAAGTTGAATTGATTAAGGGATTGCTCGTTTCTTTACGTAAAATTTTATATTCGAAATTTTATGAAACGTTTTACAAATCAATCTTATGGAATTGGCGGGCATGGCTCCGATGGAAGTGAACCCTACTTGCACCGCTAATGCGCCGAACATTGCACCTGATGGATCTATTATCGGACCCCAATGCCGATTACCTGGTATTGGGGGACTTA
>JAPKAX010000203.1 GCA_028825025.1 Rhodospirillales bacterium
TCGAGATTGCAAAAAAAGTAGGCGCGACCGTAATCGCAACCATTGGCGAGCCTGAGAAATTAGCCATCTCCAAACAATACGGCGCAGACCATTTAATCGATTATCGCACTGAAGATATTTGGACCCGCGTCAAAGCCCTAAACGATGGCCGGGGCGTTGAAGCGGTTTATGGTCTGGTGGGCAGCTATGTATTTAACAGCATCGTTGCAGGCAACCGCACAACAAGGGCGGAATTTGTTTGTCGGATTTACCACCGACATTGGGGCGCACACCAAATTTTGGACCCACACCTGATATCACGCTCATTTGATCAATTGTTGAGCTGGTACGATGCAGGAGAGCTAAAGCCCAACATATCCTCCACCTTTGATATGGCTGATGCCCCAAAAGCCATAGAAATGCTCAAAAGCCAAAAATCTACCGGTAGTGTCGTGCTCAGGATGTAGCACTTTTAAGAATTAAAATGTGCTGGGCCCGCTTGATTAGGACGCATTTGACTGAGCATTTATCTCATCCCATTCCGCACGCATCCATTCAACGCAACTGACGCCTTGCTCAAATAAGGAATATTTACAGCCTTCGCCGTAATCCGTATTGGGAATAAACTCGGTTGATATTTGACCTAACTTGGCTTTCGGATCTTTAGCATGATAGCGCATTAAAATACGAATTCCTTCTTTCCACGGCTCTAAAGAATCGGCGTTCCAATCGGCATGGTATTCGCCTGCGCTAGGTTTTTTAAACGGATATTGAATACCACGACCAACGCTACCATCTGGATGATGGGCCAGCGTATTTTTTGGGTTGTTTGGAATGGCGGTGCGGGCATGGCAATGGCGTACCCACCCGGCCTCGCTCCACTCAGAAATCACATTGCCGGGTTTGAACGGATCTAGAATTAATTCACCAGATGCAATTTTTTTGTCCGTATCAAAAATCTTCTGTTCACAGGTGTTATCCATTTTAAAAATGACATGGCTGTGGTCGAGAGTAATGTTAAATTCAACGCCCCGCGCCTCAACCATACGCCCAACCTTTGATACCCGAACAAAATCTTCCGACCACATATTCACATGAACTTCAAAACACGGAATACATCCATATTTATCGCCCAACTCAGCCGCGCGTAAATACGCCCCCAACACCTCATCGTCGGCAACAATATAGCCGTCCGCGTGAGTGGCTTTTATTTGGGTGTTGTGAACGACGGAGCCTAATTGTTGCCCAATTTTTAAATTATGCTCAAGCAAGGCTTCGTCGCCGCCCAACTCGTAAAACCAACCACCTGCACGAACAGGGTATCCATAAGTATCACGGGCTTTTATAAAATCTTTAATTTGATCAGCGTCTGGGGTTTTATCCACATAATCAAACACGCCCGCATCCCGAACCATTTGAAAGCGGGTATCAACATCAGGCATCGGGTCCGCGTGGGTATGCTTAATGCCGTTTGTTTGGATGCCAAAAAGAAGTTCGTTCGCCATATTAGGTCAGCCTTTTCATTACGTGTTTGGTACTAAAACAAAGCCTTCCATTAAGGCCCGCGCTGTTCGGTATACGGTAACGGATTTTGCAACCCAATGAGCACCTAAAAGTTGCACATCCGCATCAACTGGCAACACACCCGACGGGTTCGCAAACAACAAATCGTCAGATGCTTCACCAACGTGTTCGTAAGCAACACTGCCCTTAATCCGGCATGCAACGCCCAAACACATGGCCCCAGTTAAAGGCATCACCCTATGTATTTGCCCCATTGATGTAATCCGGGCGGATAAATGAGCGGCATCTGGCTGGACAGTTTCTCCGGCAAGCGTCTGATAAGGAATTAAGGGCGCTATCAATGCAATGCGCGGATTACCCAACGGCACTTGATCCGGCGATGTGGCCAACCCCATTAACACACCGCAGGCGCGGCGTAATCTATCCAGTAATGCCATTAATTTTTTATTGGCTTCTAATTCATCCACCTGCTCTGCACCCGACAAACCAAACCGTTCAGCCGCAACAACAATTTGCCCGGTACTGGCATCAACGATCGATACTTCAATGGGGGCTTCGCCATCCAACTGAATAATATCGCGTACATTCCCGGTAGGCAAAAGGGCACCGGTCGTAGCACCACCGGGATCCAAATAATCTAAGCGAATTTGAGATCCAGTACCAGAAACACCCGGAATATCGAACGAACCGTGTTCATTAAAACATCCGTTTAGCGTCGGGACATAGGCATGATACGTCTTACCAGTATTCACGGACCGAACCCGAACCCGAGTCATATCACCAGTCGCCTCAACAAGCCCATGATCGATCGCAAAGGGCCCAACAGCAGAAGACAAATTACCACAAGTCGTTGAATAATCGACGTCCTTTGCACCAACTGCAATTTGTGCAAAATTGTATTCAATATCGATATCTGGGGATGTGGATTTCGATAAAATGACCGCTTTTGATAGCGACGAGACGCCACCGCCCATGCCGTTTAATTGGCGCCCATACGCATCGGGACTTCCCAAGGTTTTTAAAAAAATTCGATCTTTCTGGTTTCGGTCTTGCGGTAAATCGTCGGCTTTAAAGAACACACCCTTACTGGAACCACCGCGCATAAAAACGGCGGGAATACGAAGTTGCGTCATGTAAAAATCCTTAGATGTTTAGATTCAAATCCATCATATCCATAAATTTCTCATTGACCATAATTTCTATTTTATGGGTCCCAGAATAGTGCTCTCGGATTATACAATCTACAAAGTATTGGCCCTTGTAAATGTGCACAGTTTCATTGGACTTTAGGTTCAGCTCTTTTAATTTAAAAATTTTTGGAACTTGTTTGCCCGATTTTTTGGCATAGTAAACTCTATAGTCGACGGTTAATTTTTGGGCCGTTAATTTTTTGGGACTTAAATCAAATTAAAATTTAACTCGCTCGCCCAATTAAATATTTTGTTTATTTAGGGTCAAATTATTAATAGGAACGTCCACTTTAAATTCAAATTCAAACAAAATAAAAGCGCGGGGGTGCTATTGTTTGAGAAGGCTTCGAGATGCGTGCTTAACAATCCAAACACACGACGTGTTCGAGCTGTCCCATTGCCCTACCCAATTCAGCATCATTTCTGGATTGTCTTTGGTAATGTCGCACAAGTGGATTGCAACTGATTTCCAAACATAAAGCGCTTCATCGGTTTTCAGTTTCTCTAATAACGTTCGGGCGGGTGTTACACCATCAGGGGATTAAAAAAGATTTTTGTGCTTCCGCATCCGCTAGGGTACGGTTCAAACCTAAATCTTTGAGCTGCCAATCTGACAACTCAGCGATCTGTTTGCGATCATCCAATCGGGTTTGCCAAGTGTATAAAAGGGCTATGGTTTTTGAGGGAAGCTGAACAACCGCACGGAACAAATTTGTTGTTGCTGTGTTCAAATCGCCAGCAAAAACGATGGAGGAAAATGTGTTGTTTAAAAGTTTGCTCATAACGGCGTTCCTTTTCAAACGGCCCCTGACTTTCCAAGTCGTGGGGTTTGTGAATGTGTTAATAACGCATATGTATGCGAATTCGATATATCCGACAAACGACAAATACTGATGATATCATTAGAAAATATAATGCAAATATATCGATGCAATGACGATAAATTACTTCAAATATAGATTTATCAAAGAATATAGAAATTTAATATTGTGCAAAGCATTAAAAATATTCACTATAAATGTATGCCACGCAGAATCCCCCCTTTAAATGCACTAAAATCTTTTGAAGCTGCCGCAAGACATTTAAGCTTCACAAAGGCCGCTGATGAGCTGTTTGTGACCCAAGCTGCCATTAGCCATCAGATCAAAACGCTTGAAGAGTTTTTGGGCATGCCCCTGTTTCGGCGTCTAAATCGATCTTTGATGTTAACCGATGAAGGCCAAATTTTATTTCCCGCCATGGGCGAAGCGCTTGATTTGATTATGGTTACTACGGACCGATTGCACCGCCATCAACAAGTTGGAATGTTAAATATTGCAACGATGGACTCATTGGCGGCCAATTGGTTAGTGCCCCGCTTGGGCCGGTTCAGGCGCGCCAATCCAGATATAGATGTGCGCGTTTCAACATCAGACGAGCTGATCGATTACGCCCGCGATGGAATTGATTTAGGCATCCGCTACGGCCGCGGCGATTGGCCGGGCGTGCACGTTACCCACTTAATGACCGAAGAAGTTTTTCCGGTTTGCAGTCCGAAAATTTTAGGTGGTGAACACAAGCTTAACAACCCAGACGACTTGCAGAACTTTACATTGCTGCATGATGATATGCGTGAAGATTGGCGCATGTGGTTGATGGCCGTTGGGGCAACAAAAGTCGACCCTACGCGGGGTCCCGGCTTCGAGCACTCGAACTTAGTTTATCAAGCGGCGGTGTTTGGTGAAGGTGTTGCCTTGGGCCGTAGTGTTTTGGTTGCAGATGAATTGAAACAAGGGCGCTTGGTCAAGGTTTTGGATTTCTCCTTACCGGCAAATTACGCCTACTGGATTGTTTCACCCATGGCTGCAGCAGAACACCCAAAAGTAAAACTCTTTCGCGACTGGTTGCTGGCGGAAGCAGCGGATCAATAAACAGAAGAGGCTGTGGGTATGGAATTAAAAACAATAGAAGCCGGGGTTCTCGAAATTGCGTATCTAGACGATGGCCCCGAAGACGGTTGGCCTTGCATTATGGGGCACGGTTTTCCCTATGACGTAAACGCTTATGAACATGTTACACCTATTTTGGCAGACGCCGGGGCGCGTGTGATTGTTCCGTATTTACGGGGATATGGTCCGACCCGATTTTTATCAACTGACACTCCCAGATCAGGCGAACAAGCGGCACTAGGAGCTGATTTATTGGCATTGATGGACGCCTTAAAAATCAACCGAGCCATTATCGGCGGATATGATTGGGGCGGGCGGGCGGCGTGTGTTGTTTCCGCCTTGTGGCCGGAACGCGTTGTCGCATTGGTATCAGGGAATTCATACAACATTCAAAACATTGCAGATGCCATGGAGCCCATCTCGGCCGCCGAAGAAGCATCCCTTTGGTACCAATATTATTTTCACTCCGAAAGGGGACGCCAAGGCTTAACCAAAGACCGACGCGATATTACTTTACAGCTTTGGAAAATGTGGTCCCTTAAGTGGGACTTTGACAAAACCATTTTCGAAGCCTCCGCATCCTCTTTCGACAATCCCGATTTTGTCGACGTTGTCATCCATTCGTATAGACATCGCTTCGGCTTGGTAGCGGGAGATCCGGCTGTTGCTGGAATAGAAGAGCGGCTTGCACAGCAACCCAAAATCAGCGTGCCTACGATTAGCATTGATGGGGATGCGGATGGTGTCAATGTGGGTACAGCCCATCACGTGACCCGCTTTGAAGGCCTCCATGAACACAGAGTATTCGCACAAGCTGGGCACAACTTGCCCCAAGAACGCCCCACCCTTTGGGCTGAAGCTGTTTTGGATGCTCGTAAATTAGCGACCCGTTAAATCAAGCGATGGGAGCTGTGTAATCTGTTTCTGAAACGGGCTCTAACCATTCTGCTGCAGCGCCTTCATCATCGTTTTCAGATAGCGCCAAATGGCACATCATTTGATCGGGTGCAGCGCCATGCCAATGGCGGGTATTAGGGGGGATGATGACTGTATCGCCGGCCCGAATTTCTTCAACCGTTTCACCGTCCAGCTGATATCGCCCCGTACCCGATATGACGTAAAGAACTTGACCAACCGCATGGGTGTGCCAATTGGTTCTGCCGCCTGGTGTAAACGTCACGCGGCTAACCCGCAGCCGTGATGGGTCTTCAGGTACAAACACTTGGTCGTGCAAAACATGGCCGACAAACATTTCTGACGATGCCGTTTTGGTAGTGCCTTCGTTGGCTCTAACAATTCTTGATTTCATATTGGTATCCACCATAAAAAAATTTATTAAAATTTCATGTGAAATACCATCGGTCAAGCCCAGCATGATGAAAAACATAGAGCCAATTGACCATAGATTAAAATACCATTGTGTAATAATGAATATAGGAGTTTTCTATTGAACGCAGATTCAACAGCCAAGTGCATAATTTAAGAGTTATATAGGCCAGATGAGGTTAT
>JAPKAX010000204.1 GCA_028825025.1 Rhodospirillales bacterium
GCCTAGCAAATGGTGCGTTGCCACAAGTTGACGTTCGCAGCATTGCACGCTTAGCCCTCGCGGCGCTGCATGATGAAACTGGTGAAACCGTTCACTTAGCCATACGCAATCGCGATGAGATGGTTTATTTCTATAAAATAGATAGCCGCGAAGTCGTCCACATGTCGTCCACGATTGGCACCCGTGTACCTTTATTCGAGCTTTGTTGGCAAAGCGTATTTGGCCGCATTACCCGATATAGAAGCAAAAGAAATCATGGACCGCTTGCGCTTAGCGCCGCTAACACAGCACACAACGACCGATCTGCAACACATGAGCGAGAAAGTCGAAGCGGCCCGCGTTCTGGGTTTCAGCTTTGATGAGCAAGAAAACGAAGATGGCATTGTATGTTTTGGTGCCCCTATTCGGGATGGCTCGGGCTTACCTGTTGCATATGTCAGCATATCGATACCGATGTTTCGCTTAAACACCGACAAAACCCACTATAGCCGACCGCTCGTCTCCCGATGCGCCGAAATTTCCAAAATACTTGGGTTTATCTAAATTAAAGACCTAATTCAAGAATAAGCGTGCCCCTTTTGCTGGGGCTATCGTATTGACTTGAATTAAGCTTAACCAAAGCTTTCAACTATTGAACCGTATCGGTCGAGCGCCTTGTTTCCGCCGCTTCTGAACTCACGTACAGGTATTCAATCGTTTGATAATCCTGATATAGGGTCTGCAAATATGTTTGCGGTTTATTGGGGCAGGGAATATCATTTCCAAGAAAGCGTATTGTGGAAGTTGGAAATACGATTTCTTCGGCCAAGCCATACCATCCACTATCTGTTTTTGGTAAAACCCCCTTTTTACTATTCCTTTCAACAATCGCCTGACCTTGGTTTACAGCGCGTCGATAGGCGACAAGATCAAGCCTGATTTCACCGCGCATCCGATTCCGCTCCCAGCGCATTGGCCAGAGCAAGGGACGATCATAAGAAATACTTATAAGCCCTTCTCCCCCAAAGGCATCAATGTAATACCCATCTTGTTTGCCGCGTTCTGAAAGTGCTTTGGTTATTGAAGACCATGTTGTTTTGTCGTCAAGTAAAAATGAAATATCAACATCATCTTCCCATGCCAGCAAATTTCCATTTTCGCGTACAGCGCCCAGAAGGCTTCCCCCCTCTAACCAATAGTCAACATTTAAGTCTTTGAGGCAAGTTGAGACGTAGTAAGCCAAGTCTTTCATGTGTTCTCGACAACAAGGCGCGGTATTAAGCCCGAGCCTATTGGTGTACAGATTAAAGGGACAGGGAAGCGTATTTTTGTTGCATCCGTTCCATTGAAGCCCGTCAGCCAAAAACTCAAGTTCCGAGATACCATGCCGCTTGGCAAATCCTTCGATATTGCCTTTCGCCTGCGTGTTGAGCACCAATGTATCATGCTCATCAAGGGAATATGGGTGCCGTTTGACCGTCGATTTGTGCCTGAAATACCATACCAATTCAACAGTAATGGCCGCCGCCAAAACACCCTGAAGTTTGGCTTCGGGGAATGCATAAGCACCGACAAGTGCAGGCAGTAGCATCCATACCCCAGCAGTATCTCCAAAGTTTGCAAAAAACTCAACAACCCGGCGTGATCCCGGATTAAAATCAATGGCCGGAGACGAAACAATGCCAAAAAGAACGATAATGAAGCCGCTCAAAAAGAGCATTGTGCTAACATCCAGACTGACTTCTGGGTTGCTTGGTGATACCGACACGAACGCCACAGTAAAGGCAGCGAGCGCTCCCGTCACAAGCGTTGAAGAAGCACTCGGAAGCTTCCAGTTTCGAGGGTATTTCAAGAGGCTCAGGAACGATAAGTAGGTCGCAATATAAAGACCAGCACCCGTTAGTGCGCTGACGGGCTGGCTAAGCAGCAGGCTATAAAAAGTGTTCACAGTATTTGTGTCACAATCGGTTCTATGTCGCGCGTGACCACAAATGCCGCCGCGCGCTTTTTCTTTGCAGCCTGAATGAGGGGCAGTATGACAGTATTTGCACGTTCAATATCGGCGGTAAAATCGATTTCGATCCAAGGCATGTTTGTGACCTCTTCAAAAGCGAACGTATTGCGTGGTGACGTCAACAGAACATCGCGGATCGCTTCCTCATAGGGCTCTTGGCGACGGTCTTGACGCATATAATGCTCGGTCTGGATAATAATCTTTTTGGCAACTTCAGCAGACAGCTTGAAAAAGCCAACGGATTCTCCACAAAAATCGAATTCAGCACTCAACCATTTGCGAAACTCAATAATTTCTCCGTCTCGGATACATAATTTTACAGGTTCATCGCCCGGATCAAAGGCCCGATCAAGAAGGAAGCAATTGGGGTGTGGCGAATTAATAAGGCGATCCAGCATATCTTCGTCGTAGAGCACATCGGCGTCCATAAGCAACACCGGCTCTCCGCAATTAAGTTCGTCGCGCAACGTCCATAAGGTAACGACGTTGCCTTCTTCATAATTTTTATTAAATACGGTTCGGACAAAATCTTGGGCACCAAGGGCGACGATTTCTTGTTCGATGTCCTTGTGGTGATGCCCAACACCCAGAACCAATTCATCAATGCCAAGCCGTTGAAAGATTTCGATATGATATTGCAGCAGGGTTTTGCCGCCAAAGCTCAACAAAACCTTTGCTGGGTGTTTGGTCGGCGCGAATCCAAGCCGTGCGCCGATCCCGGCCGCCAGCATAACTACTTTCATGAATGTAACTCCAAAGGTGCGCCCAACGACAGTGGCAGCGTACGCGTATCGGGGGCTCAACAAAGGGCCCCAACGAAACAACCGTTTGTGACAAGATGGAACGCGAATTAATAAAAAGACGTGGCAACGAATAGAAAGTTATGGCCGCGACAAGAAAGGCAAAGACCATTTAGAATAAAACTGTGCGCAAATAATAGAAAAGCATCAATACTTTATCTGAATACGTCCAATTTAGCTAACTGTCATTTAATCAACGGGGAATGATAAAAAATGCCTAACTATCAACGCCAGCTTTTTTCCTTAAAGCAGGCATAATTTATCCGTGTTGAAATGATTTTATCAAGACAATTTGTCAGTTTATGCTTTACCTATAAAACAAAATACAGTCACACCCGCATTCTTGCTTTCAATTTTATAAAGGTTGCTCTTGTCTCACACAGGTTGTTGCAGTGTTGGCGCGTTGTCGGAAACCGTAGTGCGGTGGAGGTCGCGGACCTGTTCACTGTCGTAGCGGGTCGCCCGGTGCATGGTGGCGCGATTGTCCCAAATAACCAAGTCGGAGGCTTGCCATTCATGGCTGTAGACAAATTGGTGCTGGGTAGCGTGCTCGTTTAATTCTCGCAGGAAAATCCGAGCTTCTGGCATCGGCTGACCGTGTATCGCACCCGCATGAGCGGAAAGATACAGCGACAAGCGATCGCTGCCCGCATGGCGGCGCACCAATCGCTGTGGGACTGGCTGGTTGAACGCGACTTCAGCTTCGGTCCATTCTGTAAAGCCCAGCAGACCTCGGGAATAGAGTTGCGAGTGGTCACAGATCTTGTCCATGCATTCCTTCTGTATCTCAGGAGCTAATGCATCCCAGGCAGCACGCAAATCGGCGAACTGTGTATTGCCCCCGCTTGCCGGTATATCGCGTGCTGATAAAATAGAGAATTTTGAAGGTGTTTGTTTGAAGGAACTGTCCGAATGCCAAAGCCGATTGCCGAGAGAGAACTGACGGCGTCGGTCGTCAATTGCCATGACAGTACCGTCCTCGTCCAGATTTGAGATATCGTTCACCTTCATCGAAAGCCGTCGTGTCCCGGATTTGTCGAGATCACCAGTTGCTTGTTCCATCGGCCCGAAATGTTCTGAGAAAGCGTATTGTTGGTCGTCGGTAATCTGTTGGTCGCGTAGAACCAATACGGCAAAGTGGTTCATACCATCCTCAATTGCCGCGGCATCATCTTTTGAAATTCCGTTAGCCACGGAAATACCAGATAATAATCCAGCAAAATCGGGGCGCTCAAGACTAATTGGTTTTATGTAAATAGTCATCTGGTCTCTCTCTAAAACTTATTTTTTATTTCCAGCTTAAACGGCTCTGAGGACGCTTTAATCGATATTATCCACCTTATATTCGCAATAGTTATAATCATACAAAACCATATCCTTTCACAAAGCAATATTTTCTCCACTCACATGATACCTCGGGTTTTAACAGTTTCCGGTGTTCTGAATGCTATTCCCAGATAATTCCCACTCAATTAGCCATTTCTTTGACGTGCATCTCGCACCGCTTGATAGACGGATTTGGTTTCATCTCCAAACACGCAAAATACAATATCGACTTGATACAAAAAGGACGTCATCAGCTAATATATAAATGATAGTCACTATTCGGCTTTCTAGTTCATGTTCGTCTTCTAAATAAAACTGGCCCAAAAATTGCTTACTAAATGTTGCATAGAAAGTGCGTAAATATAGGAGACGACTATGAAAACCACGGAAAAGAGTGGCGATTTTGAACATCCAACCGATGGCCCACACCCGACTGATTAAACAAATGTGCGCTTAAAAAGTGTTGGCATACGCTGTAAACTGTATAATCTTCGTACAACCCCGCTCATAATATGAGTGGGGTTGTGATTGACAAAAAGGCTGCTGTACGCAAACTCAAACTATGAATACAAATACGCAGCGCCCTGAAAAAACCTTACAAACCCTTGCCAATCGCGCCCAACGCATAACCACATCGTTCGACGGTGGCAACATGGTTTGGCACCGATGGGACTCACAGATCGAGCCCGATGGGCCACCGCTAATTTTACTTCATGGCGGCTTTGGGTCTTGGACCCATTGGGCCCTGGTAATCCCTGAACTCCAAAAGCATTATACCGTGATTGCCGCGGATCTTCCGGGGTTGGGCGCGTCCGATGACGTTGACCGCCCCCATTCTGCCGAACAGCTGGCTGGCATTGTAAAACAAGGAATTGAGCAATTATTGCCGACAAACGCCCCCTTTCATTTGGTTGGGTTTTCATTTGGCGGTATGCTTGGTAGCGTGATTGCAGCATCCTTTGACCACCAATGCCTGACGTTTACAGCTGTTGGAGCCAGCGGTTTTGGAGATTTACATTACATTGTTGATGGCATTGAAATGCCAGCAGCAGAGATGTCAGAACAACAAACCCAAGCCATTCATATCAAAAATTTACGGCTTTTAATGTTTGCACCCAATAGCGAAATTGACGCGTTGGGTTTGCATATTCACCAAACCAACGTCGCCCGGGGGCGAATAAAAAGCCGCCGAATGTCTGTCACAGATGCGTTGATAAAAGCGCTACCCCATATTAAAGCGCGAATTGGCGGTATTTGGGGCGAACTGGATTCGACGGGAGGCGGCTTGGATGCCATCCACAAACGCGCAGCGATCTTTAGGCAGCAGCAACCGGGCGCACCATTCGATATCATTGACGGCGCAGGGCATTGGGTTATGTATGAACAACCAGATACCTTTACTCAAATATTGATAAAGCAACTTAAGTCTTTTGATAAATAGGATACTTCCATGCACACGCGCTACCTAGACGACTTTACCGTTGGCGAAACTTTCGAAAGCCGATCTGCAAGCTTAACCGAAGCTCAAATTATGGATTTCGCATTGATGTGGGACCCACAACCCTTCCACATCGACAAACAAGCCTCACTCAAAGGGACATTTGGTGGCATTATTGCCAGCGGCTTTCAAACCCAAGCCCTAGCATTTCGCCTATTTTACGATTTGGGTTTGATTGTAAAATCAAATATAATTGGCTTAGGCGTTGATGAAGTGCGCTGGCCAGCACCGGTTTATCCTGATGACAGTTTACGCAATCGCGTAGAAGTTTTGGAAGTGACCCCATCTAAATCAAAACCAGACCGAGGAGTTTTGAAACTAAAACACACAATGCTAAATCAAAACGACGTTGTGGTTCTGACGTTTATTACAATCAAAATATTAAAGCGCACTGGAGAATAACAAAGCTCAAAAGACACAGCGTTTGACACCATCGTTGCATACTATTATCTGTCTTTTAATGGATATTCAGACTTTTAGAATGCGCAG
>JAPKAX010000205.1 GCA_028825025.1 Rhodospirillales bacterium
CCTGATGGATCTATTATCGGACCCCAATGCCGATTACCTGGTATTGGGGGACTTAGAACCAGGATCTAAATGTTATTATTGTTTACTTAAAACCCGTAAAATTGGTTTCTAATCCAATTCCAAAATAGGTTTATAAAATTCCACTGCCTCCTACATATAGCTCATCTATTGGCCATGTTTCCGATGTATCTCCATAAGACAAAATTGCCTACGGTGAATATTTAACCGGGCTTGCGGGGCATTGCATTAAGTGCCATTCCCCGATGGGAAAACAAGTGCAGGATGTTGTAAATAAATTGGGCGCGGGTGGGTTCGAGTTTCATGGTCCATGGGGTGTGAGTGTACCTTCAAATTTGACGCCAAAGGGATTCAAAAACAAATTTGATATGGCAATTAAAAAATGATTACGACGGGCATACGTTGAAATGGATCGCCAATGATGCCCCCATGGGCTATCCGTATTATGCCAACATAAAAGCTGATGATTTGGATGCGATCGTTATTTACCTGAGAACATTACCGTTAAAATAAGGTTGCTTGGAATGCCCAAAAATATAGGTACTATATATCTATAACTTTCATGTGGATATAAATGGTGGGGGCTAAGTGGGAGTACAACAAATTATTGATACAGAAAAACACTCGATTTTAGGTTACGAATTTAGAGCTAAATGCAAAGACACGTTAGACCAAACGGGTGTGTTGATTTTACATGAATTTTTACGGGCCCCTGCCATTGTCACCATATGTAAAGAAGCCCAAGACGGGCGTGATAAAGCGTATTTTTGTACACAGAGCCATAATGTTTATTTGATGGAGCCAGATCTAGCCTTCGCTTCTGACCACCCACGCAACCGGGAAGTGATTTCATCGAAAGGCTGCATTTGCGACGATATTATCGCCGCGCAATCGCCGCTTCGTCACTTGTATAACTCTGAAGATTTTAAAAGTTTTTTGTGCACTGTTCTGGGAGAGCAAGCGCTATATGAATATGCAGATCCGTTGTCGTCGATCAATTTACATTACGCCAAACCGGGTCAAGAACTGGGTTGGCATTTCGATAATTCATCGTTCGCAATCACCCTGATGATTAAGGCACCGGAACAGGGTGGTCAGTTTGAATATGTGGGCGAGATGCGTAATTCAGAACAAGGTGAAATGAATTTTGACGGTGTTGGGGCGGTGTTGGATGGTAAAGTACCGGTCGAGACTTTGAACATGAAACCGGGCGCTTTGGTTTTGTTCCGGGGCCGCGATGCCATTCACCGGGTCGCCCCCGTTGAAGGTGGGAGTCGAATGCTAGTTGTTTTGGCGTATAATACGAAGCCAGGGATTGCTCTTTCTGAATCGGCACGCCAGACATTTTTTGGTCGATTGGGTTAGGGTCTAGGCCCTAATTTTTATTTTGAAACTGGACGAGAAAAGACAATAAAATGATTACAGCTTTTGTGCAAATTAAATTACCAACTCCTCAATCACGCGATGAAGTGATTGCTGCCTTTGAAGCCAGTGCCCCTAATTATAAAGGCGCTGCCGGATTGCTTCGGAAGTATTATTTGTTCGACGGTATCAATAAAGTCGGCGGCTTTTATGTGTGGAAAGATAAAGCCTCAGCCAAAGCGGTCCATACACAAGACTGGCTAGATCATGTCAGTGGGCGCTATGGATCGGTTGCTGAGCTGACGTATTTTGAAGCACCTATCCTGGTTGATAACGAATAAATAAAGGTTTGAAATGGAACAAAAAACAAGAACGGTATTGATCACGGGATCGGGCCGAAATATTGGGCGGGCAGTTGCTTTGGCTTTAGCAGCCGATGGTTTTGATGTCGTTATAAATGGATCAAGCGACCGGGCTGCCTGTGAAGGCGTTGCCGCCGAGGCTGAAAAATTGGGTGTTAAAGCGATTGTCGCCATGGGCGATGTCGGTGAAGCGGCAAGCTGTAAACAAATTTCAACGCAAGCCATTGCTTTAAACGGGTGTGTTGACGTGTTGGTCCATAATGCGGCTATTCGCCCGGATGCGGGATTTTTAGAAATGGCTGAAGAAGACTGGCACCGGGTTTTAAATGTCAATATGAACGCAGCCTTTTGGTTAAGCCGGGCGTGTTTGCCGGGCATGATCGAAAGGGGTTGGGGGCGAATTGTGACGTTTGCCGGAATGAATGCAATTCATGGCTATAACGGCCGCGCCCCGGTTTCCGTGTCAAAGCATGGATCGTGGGGGATGGTTAAATCTTTGGCCAAAGAGTTTGGCGGTCGGGGGATTACGGCAAACATCATATCGCCCGGTCCGATCCGTCCTGAAGATGATGATTCTGAACATGCGGACCATATTAAATCGATGCTGGCGCGGGTTCCGGTTGGTCGCTTGGGCGAGCCTGATGAAGTGGCTGCGGCAGTTTCTTTAGTAACATCTGATAAGGGTGGATTTATTAATGGCCAAATGATCCAAGTAAATGGTGGCACGGAAACATAAGCGCGTTTGCGGGTTCACAAAATACAATTAACCCTATAAACTTTGTTTACTAAACAAATATGAATTTTAGGAGCAAAATTATTCGGACTTTTGTGTCTTATCTATTTGCGGCCCTTATTTTATTGGCACCAGTAGCAAGCTACGCCGATGGTGCTGAAAAAGTTGTTGGAGATGTGGTTAAATCAGCCAAAGAAAATCCAGGTAAAGCTTCTGGCCTAGCCGGATGCGCAGCAATCCTAATTTTCCCACCCGCAGCGATTTGGTGCGCAGCAACGCTTGTTGGGGGCGCAACGTATGACGGCGATACTCAAAAATTGGTGGAAGAAGTGACCAAATAACTGTTTACGATATATTTTTAAGAAGGCTTCGGCGCTGTAATAAAGGCCGGAGCTTTTTTGATATATCAGATGAGGCCCTTAGTCCAAAAGCAAAGCCCTTAGGGGCTACCTAAGGGCTTTGATTGGAGCGGGTGATGAGGATCGAACTCACGACATCTTCGTTGGCAACGAAGTGCTCTACCGCTGAGCTACACCCGCTTTGCTTATAAGCAAATCGGTTGAAAATTTAAGGTGTAAGGTGTACACTAAAATTCCTACGATAACCTTATCATCTAAAGGCGAGCAGATCATACGCATAGAGCAGGGCTTTGCAAGCCCCATTATTAAGCTTTTTTTCTTGTCCCTTTTTGGCTCAAAAAATGAGGCTTTGCTTGAGCCGTGTAGCGCGGGCGTCTAGTATTCAGAGATGAAAAACACAAAAGAAGATTTATTCGAGCGCTTAAATCAGCTAGGTATCGAGACGCAAACCGTCGAGCATCCCCCTGCTTTTACAGTTGAAGACGCGAAGGCGCATCGTGGCAACTTATCTGGTGCACATTCGAAAAACTTATTTCTAAAAGATAAAAAGGGCCAACTTTGGTTGGTGGTGTGTCTGGAAGACCGTGAAGTGAATATGAAAGATCTAAAAACCCGCATTGGCTCTGCACATTTATCCTTTGGTAAAACGGACTTGTTGATGGATGTTTTAGGGGTTTCGCCGGGTTCTGTTTCGCCATTTACGCTGATTAATGACGCTGAAATGCGAGTTCGGGTGGTTTTGGATCAAGAAATGATGGCGTGTTTGTATTTGAACTTCCACCCTCTTGAAAATACCGCAACAACTCAAATATCGAATGAGGGGCTGCTATCGTTTATAAAGTCATGCGGGCATCAGACTGATATTGTAGCGCTTTAAGCAAAAAAGGTGCACCTTGCACTTACATATAAGTTAGACCATCTAAAACCTAGGTTTTAGAACCTAAGTTTAAAACCTACGTAACGATTGAAATTTAAAGGTAAGACGTCATGGAATATAAAGTGAATGGTGATGGCACAATGCCAGAAAGCCCAGCGGGCGGCCAACCACAACCGCAAGCCCCAGCAGGACAAAGCGTCTACATGGAACCTAATTTAAGCGCCGATTCTCAGGCCCCGGTTTCTGCCATGGCTCCCGCATCGGCGGATCAAGTTATTAAAGACGTAACGGTCGAGACGTTTATGGCCGAAGTGGTTGAAGAGTCTATGACCCGCCCGGTGATTGTTGATTTTTGGGCCCCGTGGTGTGGCCCGTGTAAAACCATTGGCCCGGCGTTAGAAAAACATGTAATGGCTGCGGGTGGCATGGTTATTTTGGCCAAGGTCAATGTCGATGAAAACCAAGAAATTGCCGCACAAATGAAAGTTCAATCGATCCCAGCTGTGTTTGCTTTCAGCAAAGGTCAGCCTGTTGATGGCTTTACGGGTGCTGTACCAGAAAGCCAAATCAAAGCGTTTGTACAAAAACTATTAGGCGATGCAAAACCGCCCATTGAAGCCGCGTTGGCTGAAGCGAAAGCTGCTCTGGATGCGGGTGATGGAATGATGGCATCTGATATTTATAGAGAAATTCAAACTCATGATGCAGGGAACCCGGAAGCGTTAGGTGGCATTATCCGTTCCGCCATGCTTTTGGGTGAAGTGGACACAGCACGTGAAATTGCAGATTCCCTGGAAGACAGTTTTAAAACCAAACCAGTAATTGCATCCGCTATTGCGGCCCTTGAATTAGCTGAAGTGGGCGATAGTGGTATTGATTTAAGTGCTCTTGAAGCGGCATTAGCAGCCAATGAAAATGATCATCAATCACGCTTTGATATCGCTGAAGCTTTAAGTGGTGCGGGCCGAAACCAAGAAGCGGTTGATCAGTTGCTTGAATTGATTGGGCGGGATCGCACATGGAACGAAGAAGCCGGTCGAACTCAATTATTGAAAATTTTTGAAGCGCTTGGGTTCAGTGATCCAGTTGTGGTTGATGGGCGCAAGCGCTTATCGACGATTTTGTTTTCTTAAAAGGGTTAAGCAGCGAAATGATTTCAGATCAAGATATCCCGACAACGTTCCCTATTTTTCCGTTATCGGGTGCTGTTCTGTTTCCGCAAACACGGTTGCCCCTAAATATATTTGAGCCCCGGTACTTGAGTATGATCGATGCCGCGTTAGCTGGGTCGCGCTATGTGGGTATGGTGCAGCCGCGCCAAAGCACACAAGGAACCATTGCAGATGACAGTGAGATTTATGAGGTCGGCTGTTTGGGCCGCCTGACTGCTTTTGCAGAAACCGATGATGGTCGATATGTGGTGACGTTGATGGGCATAACTCGATTTCGAATTGTTTCTGAATTTGAGCTTAAAGAGGGCTATAGATCGGTTCAGGCAAACTTCAAAGAATTCGAACCTGAAATATCGCCCGCTGACACTGAATTTGACCGCCTTGGTTTTATGGAAACGTTAAAAACCTATTTGCTGACTTTGGGCGCTGAAGAAAACCAAGAAACATTTGAGCATGCCGACGATCAAGCTCTGATTTCTGCCATTGCACTGGCGGCACCGTTCACACCGGAAGAGAAACAGGCCATTTTAGAATGCCCAAGGCTTGGCAATCAAGCGCGTTTGATGCGTTCGATTATGGAAATGGCGGCCTATAGCGGGGACCCTGAAAATCCACGCCTAAAGCATTGAAATCTGATAAGGACATATGTAATGACGACACATCGTGTTGACCCAAAACTTTTGGAAATACTGGTTTGCCCGTTAACCAAAGGGCCTCTAGATTATGATGCTTCGGCCCAGGAATTGATAAGTAAATCAGCCGGATTGGCATTTCCAATACGCGATGGAATACCGATCATGCTGATTGATGAAGCACGTGAAATTGATGATGTTATTGGGAAAGATTAAAAATGAACGACCCCTACACGGATCGCCACACGCCAACCGAAATTCGAGTGAAGCGCGAAGAAAAGATTTTAGAAGTTGATTTCGACGATGGAAAGTCATTCGCATTGCCGGCTGAACTGTTGCGCGTAGAAAGCCCATCAGCGGAAGTTCAGGGCCACGGGCCCGGACAAAAAACCCTGATTACAGGCCGCCGCCACGTTGGCATTATGGGGCTCGAGCAAGTTGGCAATTACGCGGTGCGTATAAAATTTGATGACATGCACGACACTGGTATTTTTTCGTGGGCCATTTTATATGA
>JAPKAX010000206.1 GCA_028825025.1 Rhodospirillales bacterium
ACTCAATAACCGACCACGTAAAGCACTCAATTATCATTCACCCAATGAGGTCTTCACCAAGATGACAGCTCCGTCCTAAAATTATGCACTTGGTATGTGAGCTTAGGTAACGCAATACTTAGACCCTTAGTGGTTTTGGTAGATATCTGTTTCTGGCACACAACAGACCCAATCTTCATCTTCAAGTTTTGGCCGCTTTGTGCGTAAAGCTGAAATGTAATTCACAAAATTCAACTTCAAAATGCAGATATCTGCTATGAAAGGGGTAAGCGGAAGTGATTTTGGGCACTTAAAAACAACCTCTATTGGCCCTTAGCAAACATGTTAACCAGGACCATCATTAGAAGTCGTTTCTGTTTGCCGTTATTTTTTTCCAACTAAGAACGTCGTTCCATCTGGCCCAGCCCGTTCGGAATGCAATACCCCAGCACCCAATTGACAGGTTTCACCGGGCAAATGAGTAACCGAACCTACTTCGGTTACGAGAGTAAACTCCCCCTCAAGTACAAACAGGCTCCCCGAAAATTCGTGGGTGTGCATTTCGTTTTCCATACTCGGCTCATACGTTACAGACGTAGCATCGCTGTAACCTTGGTCAGCTAGGCTCTGTTTAAATTCTTCTATATTCACGATAGATTTTCCTTCATTTTAATTAAAATACTATATCCGTAAAAGCATAAGAGCATCTTCTAGGCAAGCCTTGACATATATGGAGGGGGGGGGGCAGAACGGAAGTGAAATGGCCCTGTTGTCCCAGAGCAGTCAATTGTTCGTGCTCTGGGAATACATTTTAAGGCAGTCGAGTAAATTTAATTCACTTTCACAACGACCTTGCCAAAGTTCTTCCCAAGAAGAACGTCATTAAGCGCAGCCGGTGCATTCTCTAAACCATCGACCACCTGTTCCTTATACTGTACCTTGCCTTCAGCCAGCCATTCCGTCATATCCCGCACAAAGTCGCGATAGGTGGTCTTCGTAAAACTGTCAAAAATAATGAAGCCCTGCACTTTTACTTTCATACGCAAGATGGTGCCCATGATAGCAGGACCGAAATCCATGCCTTCGGGGGGGCTAGTAAGATTGTACCAAGAGACAACACCGCAGACAGGCATACGAGCAAAGGGATTCAAAAGGGGTAAAACGGCATAAAGCACTTTGCCTCCGACATTTTCGAAATAGACGTCGATGCCATCTGCGCAGGCAGCTTTGAGTTGCTCTGCAAAGTCGTCGGCTTTGTGGTCAATACAGGCGTCGAATCCTAGATTTTTGACGACATGAGCACATTTTTCAGCACCACCTGCTATGCCGACTACACGGCAGCCTTTGATCTTAGCTATTTGCCCAACAGTGGCACCAACGGGGCCTGAAGCTGCAGCAACAACCACTGTTTCTCCAAGTTTTGGTTCTCCAATATGCAATAATCCCGCATAGGCCGTATATCCAGGCATTCCCAGAATACCAAGCGACCATGATGGGCTCTTAGGGTTTTTGCCAAGGTTTATCACCTCCGTGCCGTCTGAAATAGCATAATCCTGCCAACCGCTTCGAGATAAAACATAATCACCCACCTCAAAGCCATCAAGGCTTGAGGATACGACCTCGGCGACGACCTGCCCTGACATTACTTCACCAATTTTCAACGGTTTCGCATAGGATTTAGCATCATTCATCCGACCCCGCATATAAGGATCAAGTGAAAGATAAACCGTGCGTAATAACATCTCTCCCGCGCCAGCTTGTTGAATGTCGGCTTCTTCAAGGCGAAGTGTATTTGTGTTTGGTAAACCTTTTGGGCGCTCTGCGAGGACTATTTGACGGTTAGTAATAGATGTTTGAGGCATGGTAATCTCCTATGGGTAAAAAATTCAAATATGGGTTTAGGCAGCGGCATCTTTGTTTTGCTATCGAATTAGATGTAATAACGATTAAAAGCGATGGTTTCGGTGCCAAAGATAATTTTAGTCAAGTTGTGAAAAGCGAATTTCTGCATTTCTATTTTTTATTAAATCAGTCGTCTTAATACAAAGAGCGGATTATCGATTTGTAATCCGTTTAAAATGGGGAGGTAACAGTTTTGATTCAGGTGCCAGAAGGCCGTACGTGTTTCAAGATGCGTTCGGTGTTGCACATGGAAGATTCCAACGCACTTTGGTCGCGCCAAATTTTGGTCAGAACAGTCGCGCCCAGCCATTGGTTATACAAAACAAGGGCCGTGTCAGCGGCGACTAGATCATTTGGCAAAGAACCGTCAACTATGCCCTCGGAAATGCCGTCAGACAATCGGCTGATAATTTGATTGGTCCCCCGCTGCAAGGCCAACCGCATGGGTTCGGACAGATCAGATACCTCACCACCAAGCTTTACCACCATACACTTCGTTTCAGGATCACCACCACATTGCGTTTCCAACCATCGCTGCCAATAGCTCATCAGCCGTTCGGCACCGTTCATGCCTTCAGCACTCAAAAGAACTTCCAAGCGCACGAGGTAAGCCTCAAAATAGCTATCGAGCAGCGCCTCGCCGAAATATTCCTTTGATTTGAAGTAATGATAGAATGATCCCTTGGGAACCTCAGCCGCGTTCAACAGTTCGTTTAATCCAACCGCAGAGAAGCCCTTGCCTAATATAATTGGCTTGGCCGTATCGAGAATATGCTGTCGAATGTCAGTGTTTTGTATATTCATGAAGATAATTATACTAATAAATAGACCAGTCGTCTAGTATTTATTTTAGCCAACTGCTCTCTGTGCAAATCATTAACCGTTAGCATTCTGTAAATGTCTGATAATGGCACAAAACACACTCTTTCAGTACGGCCCGTAAATGTTCGCTTTGAGGGGTAACAGCGGAAGTAAGTTTGGGCACTTGAACACAGCCAATATTAGCCCTGAGCAGACATATTAGGCTGGGAATATGTTGACGCTTCGATGCCCTCACTGCTTTATCGCAATTGTACTTTGATATACGGACGGGTAATCAAAACGCTATGTTTATAAAAAAATATCTTACATATCAAATATAGCCCCTGAAGCCCTTGGCGAAATTACAGGACCCATAATGGAAACACTTTATTCCAAAAAATTTTGACAGAGACCAGAGGCAAGATGGGAATACTCGAAGAAATGTTGAAATCGGCTGGTTAATGCTCTTAATATTGTCGAGGAAATCTTTTAGGGAGGGTAGAATATGACTGGCTTTGGAGAGCCCTTAACTTTGACCTCGACATGTACGTTCGGATATTCGGCTCACCTGAACTTTATTCCGAAACACGCATTAACTCGGTAAGTGACGCGTCGCATTCAGCGCTTAACTAGCTTTTCCAATCAATAAGCAAATCATTCGGCTATGGAACCAGTCATATATGTCTGACAACGACGTTAAAAGGGATGGGCGTTCCCTCCGCAACCAATTGATGTTTTTGGTTGCCGAAAAAGATGTTATTTTAATTTTACATCATTTCCATCAGGAGCTCTTGATGGCGAACAAAGGAGCGTAGCATGAATTTGATTAGCTTAGCAATTAAGCGGCCTATGGCTGTAGTTGCGGGTGTGATGATGCTGGTTGTGCTGGGCATTGCGGCCATGCGGATCATTCCTATACAGCTTACCCCAGATGTGACCCGCCCTTTACTAGTTGTTCTGACTTATTGGCGAGGTGTTGCTCCGGTTGAGGTCGAGCGTGAAATAACCAACAAGATTGAACAAGAATTAACCGGCATTGAGGGTTTGGAAATCATTAGCAGCCAATCGCAGCTCGGCCGTTCGCGCATTAGTTTGGAATTTAACGTCACCCAAAACATGGACCGAGCGTTCATGTTAGTCTCGAACCGTTTAAACGGTGTTAGCGGATTACCTGATGAAGCAACCGAACCCCGCATTCGCACCTCAACGTCAGACGATGTCCCAATTGCCCGTTTTGCCATTACACGAACCGAAAATAATCAAAATCCAATCAAGAGCTATGGCGATTATATTGACGATGTTGTTGTTGATCGCATGGAGCGGGTGCCGGGGGTATCACAAATCAGTGCATCCGGTGGCAGTTCTCGGGAGCTGCAAATCATTATCGAGCCCGATGCTTTGGCGCGTTTCAAATTAACAGTCCCCAGCGTTCTGCAAGCTTTACGGGGTGCCAACGCATCGATCACCGGGGGGGCTGTTGATGAGGGCAAGCGTAGGTATATTGTGCGAACTGATGCTGAAACATCAAATATTGATTTGGTTAAAAAAGTTGTTTTAAAAACCAGTTTTGATCCGGCCCGTCAAAGATTGGTTACGGTGACGGTTGGAGATGTAGCGACGGTTGAATTTGGTTATGAAGAAGCATCTAGCCAACGCCGGTTCAATGGCGAGCCCATGATCCGCATTAACGCCATCCGGGAATCGGGTGCCAATGTGATTAAAACTATGGACGGTTTGCGTCTTGCCGTAAAGGACTTGAACAAACACGCCTTGGCGGACGAGAAATTAAAAATTGAGCTGTTTTACGATGAAACCGTTTATATTGAATCCGCCATCAGCTTGGTTCAACAAAACATTTACATCGGTGGAACTTTAGCCGCCCTGATCTTGCTTTTGTTCCTGCGCTCAATCCGCGCCACTTTAATCATATCCATCGCCATTCCGGTATCCGTTATTGGTGCGTTTGTTGCTATGGCGCTTTTGGGACGGTCCTTAAATGTGATTTCACTGGCTGGTATCGCGTTTTCGGTGGGCATGGTTGTTGATGCCGCCATTGTTGTGCTTGAAAATATCTACCAGTATCGGGAAAAGGGTGAGAAGTCCGAGCGCTCTGCATTATTAGGTGCATCACAGGTTTGGGGGGCCATTTTGGCATCGGCCTTAACCACGGTTGCTGTGTTCGCACCTCTGTTGATTTTACAACTGCAAGCCGGGCAATTGTTCCGCGATATTGCCGTCGCCATTTCAGTATCTGTCCTGTTATCGCTCATAGTCTCGGTCACGGTCATCCCAGTTCTAGCCAAAACAATGTTGGCACGGGGGGAGGAGCTAAAATCGTATAAGCGCTATAGAATTCCAATAATAGATCCGCTGGCTACTGCTTTCGTGAACAGTGTGTTGGGGCTAATTGATAAAATCATTTCAAGCAAACCCCTAGCGCTTTTACTTGTTGTCATAATCTGCGGAACCACCGGATTTGGTACCATCTATATGTTACCAAAATTGGATTATTTACCCGACGGCAATCGCAACTTTATATTCGGCCGCATCCAACCGCCGCCTGGTTTTAATTTAGCAACCACGGCATCAATTGCTGAGCGCATTGAAAACGAGGTCAAACCCTTGTGGTCGCGGGTCAGTGGCCCAGAATCTAAACCTGGAGAACCGCCTAAAATCGCCAATTTCTTTTTCTTAGCCTTCCGTAATTTCACGCTGGTTGGGGCAAGCTCCGTTGACATTACCCGCGCTGGGGAGTTGGTTCCAGTGTTGCGCAAATCCGTGTTCAAAGAACCGGGTATGCGCGGAATCATTGCCCAATCGTCAATCTTTGGTCGCCAAATTGGTGGCTCACGGGTGATCAACTTAAATGTCTCGGGTGAAGATCTGGGCACAATTTTAGAAGTAGCCCGAGATGCTGACCAAAGGGTCCGCCGTTCATTTCCACGGCGTGAAGGCAACCAAGTGCGCCCCCGCCCGGGCCTTGAAATTGATGCCCCCGAAGTCCGCATTATACCCAACTTACAACACTTGGCCGCCGCCGGGCTGACGGCAAAAGATTTAGGCCAAACTATTGATGTTTTAAACGAAGGCACAAAAGTACTTGAAATTAACGTAGGCTCGAAGCGTTTGGATCTGGTGCTCAAAGGGCCAGACCAAGCGATCCGATCAACGCAAGGGATTGGCAGCTTACCCATAGTTACCGGCACCGGCATGATTGTTCCAGCTAACTCGCTGGCTGATATTGAAGTTACCGTAGGCCCCTCTGAAATCCGCCATATGGAACGAACCCGAACCGTCACCTTGCAAATTCGCCCGGC
>JAPKAX010000207.1 GCA_028825025.1 Rhodospirillales bacterium
GCTTGGAGCCGGAAGTTGCCAAATAAAGATACCGGTGGGGCGACCCGGCGCTCAGAATTCATTGTCAGTAAAATTAAACGAGGCATCGATATCTTAAAAGGAATCGAAGCTCAGGCAACAAATATTCAAAAAATTGATTGGGCTGAATAAGCTTTTTCGTAAGAGCCGATCGAACTAATCAGCCTGCGTTTCAAAGTTAACCTTCAGGGGCATCAGCATCTAAATCAATGGGAACTCCGGGGCTTTGTTTGGCAGATCGAAAAGAGAGAGCGGATTTAACGTGGTTGACGTTTTTTGCTGGGGTTAATTTGGTGGTGAGGAACTCTTCATAGGATTCCCAGTCTTTTGCGACAATTTTTAGTAAAAAGTCAGTTTCACCAGCCAGCATATGGCATTCCCGTACTTCGGCTAATTGGATAACCTCGGCTTCAAATGCTTCCAAATCAGATTCGGCTTGGGAATTCAGGCCAACTTGGGCAAAAACAGTGATGTGATAACCCATTAATTTCGGATCTATCTCAGCATGATAACCCCGAATGTAACCTGCTTCTTCTAACGCCCGAACGCGGCGCAAGCACGGTGGGGCTGAAATTCCAGCCCGGCTAGATAGCTCGACATTGGTAATTCGACCCTGATCCTGTAAATCATTAAGGATATGTCGGTCGATCCGATCTAGTTTGACACGTTGCATAAAATGTCCTTGTGTGCGTGTGAGATAAATTCACGAAATAATATTACAATTCTTGGCGAATGAAAGAACGGAATCTATTTTACAGTTTCTCTTAATTGTTTGAGCTTGGCTTGCGACAATTGTTCCATGGACCTATGTTAAGGCGTACTTAGTGTTGAGATCTTTATGGGATTCCCAACCCTTTATTTATTTTTGTATTTCAAGGAATTCTAGCGCGATGTCCGAAAGTCACCACACAAAAGTTCTTATTATTGGATCAGGTGCGGCTGGTTATACAGCAGCAATTTATGCGGCGCGGGCCAATATGGAGCCGATACTGGTTCGCGGCATTCAACCGGGCGGGCAGCTGACAATTACGACCGAGGTCGAAAATTACCCCGGCTTTGCAGACCCTGTACAGGGCCCATGGTTGATGGAACAGATGTATGAGCAGGCAAAAAATGTCGGCACACAGATGTTTGAAGACATCGTTGTCAGCGTTGATATGAGCAAACGCCCGTTTGTAGCCATTGGCGACGGTGGTGTTGAATACACAGGCGACACGCTGGTTATCGCTACCGGCGCATCGGCGCGTTGGTTGGGTCTTGAGGGCGAACAGAAATATATGGGCTTTGGCGTTTCAGCTTGTGCCACATGTGATGGGTTCTTTTATCGTGAGAAGCCAATTGTTGTCGTTGGCGGCGGAAATACAGCAGTTGAAGAAGCTTTGTTTTTGACCAACTTTGCATCGAAAGTAACCGTTGTTCATCGGCGTCATGAATTTAGGGCTGAAAAAATCATGCAGGAACGGTTATTCAAAAATCCGAAAATTGAAGTGCTGTGGGATTCTGTCCTTGAAGACGTTATTGGCGATCAAAACCCCTTGGGCGTTACCGGCGCCCGGATTCGCAATGTTAAAACTGACGCCGTTACAGATTTAGCCGTAGATGGTATTTTTATCGCTATTGGCCATGATCCAAACACCAGCCTGTTTAAAGGCCAGGTTGAGCAGGATGATGAAGGCTACATCATAACCAAACCGGGAACGACGCAAACTAATGTTCCGGGTGTCTTTGCAGCCGGGGACGTTCAAGATAAGATTTATAGGCAAGCAGTAACCGCAGCTGGAACCGGATGCATGAGCGCCTTGGAAGCAGAAAGTTTTATTGCTCACATGGAAGCCCAGCAAGAAGCCGCAGAATAGGCGCGCGGATGGCGATAGTGTAGATAGGAGAAATGCCGAATGGATTGGGACAAACTCCGTATATTTCACGCAGTTGCAGAGGCTGGTAGCTTTACCCATGCGGGTGAGCGCTTAAACCTCAGCCAATCAGCAGTCAGTCGCCAAATTAGCGCTTTAGAGGCAAGTTTAAAGGTGTCGCTGTTCCATCGCCATGCGCGGGGCCTTAAGCCAACAGAGCAGGGTGAATTGCTGTACCGCACGGCGCATGACGTATTTGCTAAGTTGGCAATGGCGGAAGCCCAAATAACCGATAGCAAAGAACGCCCAAAGGGGCCGCTGAAAATAACGTCAACGGTGGCATTTGGTTCTGTTTGGTTGACGTCACGGATTAAGAAGTTTGTTAATTTATATCCGGAAATCGATGTTTCTGTAGTTTTAGCTGATACGGAATTAGATTTATCCATGCGTGAAGCCGACGCTGCTATTCGCATGGAGCCACCTCGTCAGCCTGATTTGATTCAAAAGCATTTATTTAATCTACGCTATCATGTGTATGCTGCACCTGAATACTTAGAAGAACGCGGAATTCCACAAACACCACAGGATTTGGATGATCATGACTTAATTGTTTATGGTGATGATGCCAGACCGCCGGTTGTTAATTTGAATTGGTTGTTGGAAGCGGGAACGAAAGACAACATTAAGCGCCGCCCCATTTTACAAGTGAATAGTATTTATGGCATTTTCAGGGCTGTTCAAAGTGGTCTTGGCATTGGGGCTTTGCCTGATTATATGAGCCGTGAAGTGGGTAACTTAGTCGAACTTCTTCCTGAATTGCGGGGGCCAAGTATAGATGCGTATTTTGTCTACCCAGAAGAGCTTCGGAAGTCAAAGCGCATTGTTGTTTTAAGGGACTTTCTTGTGAACGAAGTGCGCTCTGCTCTCGTTGAGTAGCCCTTAAATTACGATCACGGCTGGCGCCTCAGGTAAAGCAATCCATGCGAAGGCGCTGAAGGCATATGTTATTAAACATTTTATACCGATACTTATATAGAAGCCGGCCGGTAAACACGAAACACATGCTAGTGAGGTATGCGGATCAAACGGTTTTCACGAGACCCATATAGAAAGCAAAAAGGCCAGGATTTTTACATCCGGGCCTTCGTGTATTCTTCTTATAGCTTCAAAATAAAGTTAAGAAGCTTCTTTCATCATATTACGCAACACATACTGCAGAATGCCGCCGTGTAGGTAATAATCAACTTCATCCAATGTATCAATACGGCAATGAAGGGCAACTTCTTCTGTCGACCCATCGGTTCTGGTGATCTTGCACTGAACATCCATACCTGGTTTAATACCACTTTCGATACCAGTCAGATCGACAACTTCAGAGCCATTTAGCTTTAGGGACTTACGGGTAACACCATCTTTAAAGACCAACGGAAGAATGCCCATAAAGACCAAGTTAGCCCGGTGAATACGCTCAAAACTTTCTGTAATAACCGCTTGAACGCCCAACAATGCGGACCCTTTAGCGGCCCAATCACGGCTTGATCCCGTGCCATATTCCTTACCACCAAAGACAACCAATGGTGTACCTTCTTCTTTGTAGCGCATGGCAATATCGAACACACTTCCGTCGTCGCCAGATGGATAGTGCTTAGAGAACCCACCTTCTGTGTCTGGAACCATTTCGTTTTTGATACGAATGTTAGCAAAGGTGCCGCGCATCATCACTTCGTGGTTTCCACGCCGTGCGCCGTATGAGTTAAAATCTTCCGGACGAACCTGATACTCAAGCAAGTATTGACCAGCTGGGCTGTCCTTTTTGATCGCACCGGCTGGGCTAATGTGATCGGTGGTGATTGAATCGCCCAAAATCATCAAGGGGCGCGCACCCCTAACATCCTCAGCTGCACGGGGGTCTGGACCCATGTTTTCAAAGTAAGGTGGGTTTTTGACATATGTAGACCCTTCTGGCCAATCATAGATCGTCCCGCCAGACTGTGGAATGGCTTGCCATTCTTTTGGTCCTTCATACACGTTGCCATACCGCTTTTCGAACATTTCGCGGGTTAGGCTCGCCATCATGGTATCGCTAACTTCTTTATTTGAAGGCCAAATGTCTTTCAAATAAACGTCGTTACCATCCTGGTCTTGGCCCAATGGATCGTTATACAAATCAGATGTCATGGTTCCGGCGATGGCATAAGCCACAACAAGCGGCGGAGATGCCAAGTAGTTGGCTTTTACGTGGGGGCTAATGCGGCCTTCGAAGTTTCTGTTACCAGAAAGGACTGCTGTTACCGTCAGATCTTCTTCTTCAATCGCAGCTGCAATTGGTGCTGCTAACGGACCAGAGTTACCAATACATGTGGTACAGCCAAAAGCGACGATGTTAAATCCAAGAGCATCCAAATCACCCTGCAGATCGGCTTTATCCAAGTAATCCGCTACAACTTGAGATCCCGGTGCCAAAGATGTTTTAACCCACGGCTTAGCGCTCAAGCCTTTGGCAACGGCATTGCGCGCCAATAATCCGGCTGCAATTAAAACGGCTGGGTTTGATGTGTTTGTGCATGATGTAATTGATGCAATAACAACATGACCATCATCCATGCTATAGTCAGCACCTTCAACGCTTACGCTGCGCGGCGCATCAACGCCGGCTAATGTTTTAAGTGTGGTATCAAACGCAGACGCTGATTCTGTCAAATCGATCCGATCTTGTGGACGCTTTGGCCCTGAAATCGCAGGAACGATGGTTGAGATATCAAGTTCAAGAGTAGATGTGTACTCAGCTTCAGGCGTATTCGCATCACGCCACAAGCCTTGCTCTTTCGCATACGCTTCAACCAAAGCCAAATCACCACGGTCACGGCCCGTAAGCTCCATATATTTAAGTACTTCAGCGTCAACCGGGAAGTATCCACATGTTGCGCCATATTCAGGCGCCATATTCGCGATTGTCGCTTTATCAGCCAATGACAGCTCGTCTAAAGCAGAGCCATAAAACTCAACAAACTTACCAACAACACCGTGTGCACGCAGCATTTCAACAACGCGCAACACTAAATCCGTTGCTGTTGTGCCCTCTTTTGGCGATCCCGTGAGTTTGAAACCAACAACTTCAGGAATAACCATCGATACCGGCTGACCCAGCATTGCAGCTTCCGCTTCAATACCGCCAACACCCCAACCCAGAACGGCCATACCGTTGACCATGGTTGTGTGTGAATCGGTGCCAACCAATGTATCAGGCATCGCAATAGTGCGGCCATTTTCTTCTTGGGTCCATACGGTTTTGGCTAAAAATTCCAAGTTCACTTGGTGACAAATTCCGGTTCCTGGAGGAACAACCGTGAAGTTATCAAAAGCAGATTGGCCCCACTTCAAGAAGGTGTAACGTTCGCCATTACGGGAGAATTCTTTTTCAATGTTATGCGCCATGGCATTTTTTGTGCCGGATTCATCAATCATAACAGAGTGATCAATGACCAAGTTACATGTTGAAAGCGGGTTAATTTTATCCGGATCACCTCCCATTGCGGACATAGCATCACGCATGGCGGCCAAATCAACAACAGCGGGAACGCCGGTGAAATCTTGCATCAAAACACGCGCCGGGCGGTATGCAATTTCCTGAGTTGATTTTTTTTCTTTCAACCAA
Source organism: Rhodospirillales bacterium (assembly GCA_028825025.1). Lineage (GTDB taxonomy): Bacteria > Pseudomonadota > Alphaproteobacteria > Rhodospirillales > Casp-alpha2 > JABMNT01. Next base: position 5,527 of record JAPKAX010000207.1, read on the forward strand.
CCAACCATGGCTTTTATGTCGTCAACAGTAACCGTGCGGCCATCTTCATAGCGCAACAGGTTTTCCAACAAAACTTTCAATGTATGCGGTAGTTTTGAAATGTCGCCCAAGCCCGCTTCTTCTGCTGCTTTAAAGCTAAAGTATTCAAATTCTTTACCACCAACATTAAGCGTACGGCGGGTATTTAGGGTATCTTGTCCAGTAATGGCCACGTGCATTCTCCTAAAGGCGTATAAAATCGAACTGTTATTAGAAATTACTGTGTCTGATTCACCACAATTCATCGGTAATTTCCAGCAATTCCGGCAATCATTTCGCTCAAAAGCCAAAACTTCACTAATTTAAGCAATTTTTTTCTCCCAAACACCCTATAACGTTATCGTAAACGTAAATCTTCATTAAATAGTTATTGATGCTTACCCAGCTAACTAAGTTAAATACTACTTAACCTACTGTTTCATCATTCTT
>JAPKAX010000208.1 GCA_028825025.1 Rhodospirillales bacterium
CCCTGAAACGGTTTCGCGGGCTAGGCGCTCTGCTAATGCCTCCGGAAGGCCGTTTCAGCCGCCAAAAAGCGTTCAGAAGAATTAGCGAGTTAATCAACGCCCCCTTCAAATTCACTCCATTACTTCTCAGATGCAAATTTTTTATTGTGCAGTGCACAATTTTAATTGACAACACATTTAATACCCCTCATATAAGATTTATGTTGCAATGCAATATAATTATTTAACTAATTTACGGCCTATTTAGGGTTTATGGAGAAAAAAATGACTAAAGCATCAAATCCATTTCAAGCGTTTGACATGAGCAAATTTACAGTAGGCTTCGATCCTTCTAAATTCACTGCTAATTTCTCAAAGATGACAAAAGACATGAGCATTCCATCTGTTGACATTGACACCGTTGTAAAAACTCAACAGAAAAACATCGAAGCTTTAACTGTTGCAAACCAAGCTGCAACAGAAAGTTTAAAAGCTTTTGCTCAGCGCCAAACTGAAATTTTGCAAAAATCAATGAATGAGACGCAAGCTGCGATCGACGCATTGACCAAAAGCAAAACTCCACGAGACGCTGCAACTGCACAAATTGACTTTGTAAAGAGCGCATTCGAGACAGCGTTCACAAACATGAATGAATTTGCGAACGTAATGGCATCTACAAACAAAGATAGCATGGAAAAATTGAACAAATGCCTTGCTGTAAACATCGACGAAATTCAAGCGATGGCAGTTAAGTTTAAGAACTAATAGTTAAGTTTATTTGTTCTAATAAGGCTGCTCTGTGTTCCTGCACAGAGCGGTTATATATGCATAATCTTGATCCGAGCTTGATTTAACAGCATTTATATTTCACCTTTTCTTAAAAAGAAAGGTAATGAATATGGCTCTTACATTTGAGGAATTTCTAAAGGTTGATATACGCGTTGGGACCGTCCAAAGATCTGAAGTTTTTGAAGAAGCCCGGCACCCCGCTTTAAAACTTTGGATCGATTTTGGCCCCAAAATTGGTTTAAAAAAAACCTCCGCCCAAATCACAAAGCATTATACGCCAGAGCAAATGATTGGTAGGAAAGTTGCCGCAGTTGTAAATTTTTCGCCTAAGCAAATTGGTAAATTCATGTCAGAAGTATTGGTTTTGGGATTTCCAGATACAGATAATGAAGTTGTGCTTTTACAGCCGACAACTCAAATACCTGATGGCGGGCGATTATTTTAAAAGCAAAGGGAACAAATGCCGATTAGATAGCCGTAGTTCCTTCAGATGAAACCCGTGACGTTAAGCCCAAAGCGTTCGCTTTAACCACAGCTTGCGTGCGATTATTAACACCAAGCACCTTCAACAGCGCTGTCACATGTAACTTAACTGTCCCTTCTGCAAGTTCCAAATCACGAGCAATTTCTTTATTCGATAATCCACGTGCAACTAATGCCAAAACATCGCGCTGACGTGGCGTCAATCGAGCTGCTTTCCCCCCGTTTGCTTCAATAGAATCTATAGAGCCACGTGATCGATCTTCATCCAAGAGAGCTGGAGGCAAATAAACACCACCTGAAAAAACTAACTTAAGTGCGCTTAAAACAATAGAGCTTTCTAACGTTTTTGGAATATACCCTGAAATACCACATTCCATGGCTTGACGAATTTCAGGGCCACGATCGAGGGCTGAGACAATAACAACAGGTACATCACCTAATTCTTCGCGTAAGCGCCGAAGACCATTGAAATTATCTAAACCAGGCATAGATAAATCGACCAAGGCAATATCAAGATCTTTATTTTCTTCTGCTATTTTTACAGCGTCTGCATAGTTTGAACCTTCAATGATTTCAACATCACCATCTAATCCAGCTAATACATACTTCATGCCACTACGAAAAAGCGCGTGGTCATCAGCAAGTAATATCCGAACTTTTTTAATTTCTAGCACTTTAATGTTTCCTTGAAACCATACAATTGAACTCTACATAAATATAATATAAGCAATAAATTAACGTGATACCACCTGAGAATTGATACTTATTTCCCTAAGTTGATAAAAAATAATTTATTCACCTTAAAAAGGTAACCGTATTCTAACACGTAACCCCCCAATTGGCGAAGTAGAGAGCTGAAGTTCTCCTCCGTGACTTCGAATAACGTCTCTAGTAATCGTCATCCCCAATCCAATCCCGCCGGTTCCTTGGTTGCGTGAGCCTTCGATTCGAAAGAAAGGCTTGAACACATCTTCATGATGTTCTTCAGGTATACCCGGACCATCATCATCGATGATAATCTCTACCACATCATCGCGAAGACCTATACGGATTGAAATATGATCTGCAAACCGTGATGCATTATCAATTAGGTTGGTAATAGAGCGCTTAAACGCATTTGGCCGTAGTGGTAATTCAAGTTTATCTTCAGCATGATAATCTATCAACCCGCCTTTCCTGAGCGCTTGGGCAACAACTCCATCGACAAGCGCGGTTAAATTGGTGGAACTTGGTTGTTCAGTTCCCTCGCCCCGTGCAAAAGCCAGATACCCTTCGAGCATGTGCTCCATCTCTGTCACATCGGTTTTCAAATTTTCCGCAGCAGTGGCATCACTGAGCATTTCTATTTCTAATCGCATCCGTGTTAAAGGTGTGCGTAAATCATGCGAAACACCCGCTAACATGTCGGTCCGTTGACGAATTTGACGGGTAATACGGTCTCGCATGGCTAAGAAAGCGCTGGCAGCTTGGCGAACTTCTAATGCGCCTTCTGGTTTGAAGTTTGAAACATCACGCCCTTTGCCAAAATTTTCAGCCGCAATAGCAAGGCGGCGAATTGGGCGCACTTGGTTGCGCATAAAGATCATGGCGATTGCAAATAAAATCAGCGACGTTCCCACCATCCATATCACAAAAACAATCGCCGTCGAGCTGAATAAGCGTTTTTTGGGAGCAACCGTTTGCAGGACACCACTGGGTAACTGGACTTCAATAATCACATAGCGCTTCATGCTAATGGTATCTATGGTAAAAGGTTTACGGACGTAATCCATCATCGCATGGATTAGCATTTTTTCCATCAGGCCATTTTCACCTTTGTTGCCTGGTATCAGCACATCGCCATTCCGGAACTTCATATTCAAATTGAATTTATCTGCAGCAACCTTAAACACTTTCGCTTTGCTATCGGCATCAGGTTTATCCCTAATCAGATCAATCACACCACCAATATCGCCTGCAACACTGCGGGCAAGGCGAAGGGCTATGGTATCCCAATGGGTCTCGTAGAAAATGGTACCCGAAACCAATTGCAACAAAACCAACGGGATCACGAGGATCATCATGGATCGTCCAAGAAGGGTTTTCGGCATAAATGTTTTGAGGACTGGCTTTAACATGAATTTAATTCTCAGTCTGGCTGCAGCATGTAACCACGCCCACGCACTGTTTGCAAATAACGGGGCAGTTTTGGATCGCGTTCAATTTTACGTCTTAGGCGAGTGACTTGTACATCAACAGCCCGACCACCACCGGCCGTTCCTGTCAGGTCTATTAATTCTTCACGGCTCAAAATATCACCCGGGCGACTAGATAAAGCGCGTAAGAGCCCAATTTCAATATCCGTTAAACGTGCCATCTTCCCCCGCACCAAAAGCTCCCCTCGTCCCACATAAAACATTGCATCTCCCATGCTGATCTCAACATTTTCTGTCGCCACTTTAGGCAGTCGTTTCAAAATATTATGAAGCCTCAATAATAGTTCACGCGGCTCAAACGGTTTCACTAAATAATCATCCGCCCCGCGCTCCAATCCTGCAATCCGGTCATCCGTCTCTCCCATTGCGGTTAACATCAGTATAGGCACCGTACTGGTTCGGCGATAATCTGCAGCAAAATCAAGGCCCGTTTCACCCGGCATCATTAGATCCAGAATAATAATATCAAACTGTAAACCTTTTAATTTCTTTCGCGCATCCATGGCGTCATTTGCTGCAACAACAAGGAACCCATTTTCACTTAGGTATTTGACCAGGAGATTGCGCAAACGATCATCGTCATCAACAACAAGAACATGGGGCAAATCTATCTTGTTTGTCATTACACAATCACCCTAACTAATCTGTTCCATCATTCGACGACGTATCGCCAAAAAACCCGTCGACGTATTCTCGGTCTTCTTGATTAATAACACTACGTAATATTTGGCGAAACCCATCAATCGCTTGCGGCCCCGCAGCCTCATAAGCCGCAGCAATTCGATGACTTTGGCGTTTCGTTAATCGGGCATCTAACTCTATCCCTTTTGGCGTCAGGACATGCAGACGCCGGCGCCTGTCTGCGCCATCTGTTTTTTGTTCAACAAACCCCTCTTCAAGCAGTTGCCCCAATACCCGAGCTAAACTTTGCTTTGTTATTTTAAGGATCGCCAATAACTGGGTCACTGTAATTTCAGGGTTACGGCCAACAAAGTATATCACCCGATGATGGGCTCGACCAAAATCGTAATCACCCAGAATGGCGTCGGCTTCGCCCGTAAAATCACGGTAAGCAAAAAATAAAAGCTCAATGGCTTGCCGCAGTTCTTCATCGCACAAGCTCATAGCCAAGCCTTAATTCGTTCATTTATAATTATTTTACTCATACGTCCATCACATACGGTATCATCACGAATGGCAAATAGTATAGTAGGTTTTGTTAAAATTCAAAATAATAAGTCAGTACTATTGACTTAATTTCAAACCAATGCTAATCAACGTAAGAACATACGGCTACAACCCTTTTACACGAAAGAAAATTACAATGTCTGGACCCGCCTTTGATGATCGCGACGGCCTTATTTGGTTTAACAATGAAATGATTCCGTGGCGCGATGCAAACGTACACGTTCTAACGCATGGTTTGCACTATGCATCCTCAGTCTTTGAGGGCGAACGGGCTTATGCAGGCAACATCTTCAAGTTACGCCAGCATACGGAGCGCCTGTTCTATTCTGCGGGTCAGCTTGGGTTCGAAATCCCGTATAGCATCGAAGAGATTGATCAGGCTTGTATCGAAACCCTAAAGGTAAACAACATTGTTGACGGTTATTTGCGCCCTGTTGCATGGCGCGGCAGTGAGATGATGGGTGTCTCTGCTCAAGACAACCGTATTAATGTGGCTATTGCTGCATGGGCATGGCCGTCTTACTTCTCGCCTGAGGCACGGATGAAGGGCATAAAGCTACAAACATCGAAATGGAAACGCCCTTCTGCAGAAACAGCACCTGTTCATGCAAAGGCCGCAGGCTTGTACATGATTTGTACCTTGTCAAAGCATGAAGCTGAAAAAAATGGGTATGACGACAGCTTAATGCTCGATTATCGGGGGCAAATTGCTGAAGCCACCGGAGCCAACATCTTTATGGTCATGGGCGATGGCAAATTGCACACCCCAACACCCGATTGCTTTTTGGACGGCATCACCCGCCAAACTGTGATTGAGCTTGCTAAGGCACGCGGAATTGAAGTTATCCAGCGGGCAATTATGCCAGAGGAATTAGCCAACGCGACGGAAGTCTTTTTGACAGGAACCGCAGCCGAAGTAACCCCAGTTGGCGTTGTTGATGATTTCACTTTCACTGTAGGTGACATCAGCATGTGGATGATGGAAGATTACGATAAAACGGTTGGTAACGTTAATCCAGCCGCGAGGTAAGCGTTGTCAGGTATCAAAGTAAAGGCCGGGCTTATAACCCGGCCTTTACTTTGTGCACACAAAATCAAATAATATCAGTATTGCTGCAGCATACGTTTGGATGCCATTTAAGCGAGTTGTACCGTGTTTTGCAACTTCAACAAAATATCGTTAAACTTTTCCTGGAATTCTAAATTTTTCATTGATTTTGAAAATGTAAAGTAGTTTTTAATAATCGATATTGCTGGGGTTAAAAATGTAACACCTCCTTTAATTGATTTAGCAGATTCAACAGCCAAGTGCATAATTTAAGAGTTATATAGGCCAGATGAGGTTA
>JAPKAX010000209.1 GCA_028825025.1 Rhodospirillales bacterium
CTTGACATCGCATCTTCTTCTGGAAATCTAGTTGGATTTCCGGAAGCATTAGAAAGAAGAAAGTGAGGTTTTGTTACAAATCGCCAACCCGCATACAATAAAACAAGCGATCCAAAACTATTAAATATTGCGCTTGTAGATGCAGGGCCGAGGCCGATATTTGACAACCCGACGAGGGGGGCTAAAATACTTACCAAAAATAACGATAAGCCAATCAAACAAATACGGACTGTGTTGCTATAGCTGTTATCAAGGGATTGGCGCAAACGGGTAACAAGAGTAACAAACCCACAGAGTGCCGCTAATTGTAGGCAGGTGAAAAATATATCGAGCATAAATACGGCCTTTGGTCCTGCTTAAACAAATATAAAGCAGAAACCATAACCTGAGTTCTGCCGCTTAACTGGCGCTAGCCGTCTTCGTTCTTTTTTGGCGTTCACTCTCGGACCTCAATTGCCCGCAAGCAGCCATAATATCGCGCCCCCTTGGAACACGGATTGGAGCTGAATACCCCCCATCTAATAAGATTTGAGAAAACCGCTGAATAGTTTCTCGATTGGAGCATTCATAAGCCGATCCAGGCCACGGGTTAAACGGTATCAAATTAAACTTAGCAGGGATACCCTTTACCAATAGTAAAAGCGCGCGGGCATCAGCTTCAGAATCGTTAACCCCATCTAGCATCACATATTCAAATGTAATGCGACGCGCATTACTAGACCCAGGGTAGGTTCGGCACGCCTGCATTAATTCTTTCAACGGATACTTCTTATTAATAGGAACTAAAACATCGCGTAGCTCATCGTTCACCGCATGCAAACTAACAGCCAAATTTACACCAAGTTCCCGCCCACATCGTTCAATCAGGGGGACAACACCCGATGTAGATAAGGTGATGCGGCGTTTGGATAAGGCAATGCCTTCACCATCCATGATGATTTTGAGCGCAATCGCAACGTTTTCATAGTTTAATAAAGGCTCGCCCATGCCCATCATGACAATATTTGATATCATCCGCCCGCCATTCGTTGGCGTTGGCCATTCGTCATAAGAATCGCGGGCCAACATAAGCTGGCCAACAATTTCAGCGGGCGTTAGGTTACGGACAAGCCGTTGCGTTCCGGTATGACAAAAGGTGCACGTTAAAGTGCAGCCGACTTGTGAAGACATACAAATGGCGCCGCGGTCATCTTCGGGAATATATACGGTTTCAGCTTCGTTCCCATCTTCTAGCTTCACCAGCCATTTCCGAGTTCGGTCGGTTGAGGTTTGCTCTAGGCCAATTTCAGGCTTACACACTTCATACCCGGCCTTAAGTTTTTCACGTAATGGTTTGCCAATGGATGTCATGCCGTCAAAGTCAGTAATCCCTTGATGATAAATCCAATGCCAAAGCTGCTTGGCGCGAAAAGGCTTTTCATCGATCAATTCAAGCTCTTCGGCCAATTGTTCGCGGCTAAGCCCGACTAAATTTTTAAGTTTTATATTCATTCTAATGCGTCATATGGCAGCTTGTGGGTCTTGGCTAAAGGAAAAAATGACAAATAGGTGTTTATTCAAACCTTACAGGCCGCATTTATGGACTTATAAGACGCAGTAAATCCTTTTAAAGAATAGGTGTCAGTGGTGGGAGTTCCACGCAACGATATCCCCTTAACAGTCATTCCAACCCCCCGGACCATGGCTTTTACAATGGCACTATCGGCTTTCGAATCATAAGCAAAGGCGGTTGTTCCTGACGTGAACAGCTTGAACATTTTTTTGCCAATAATAATTTGAACTTCGCTATCTTTTTTATAGCCGTAACCCGCTTCAACACTGACAACATTCGTGCTTTTGTCGGTGGGGCGGTGGGTCACCATAACATAAGTTTTGCCGCGCTTTTTATAATTACCCCGCGCCTTTGTTGCTTCAGATGCCATGAAACACAGCCGGCTTTTACCTTCGCGCTCAGTGAACGCTTCCCAGACGCCAAATTGGCCTAAAGGCTGTTCGGCAATAGATGGGACTGAGAACCCAATGACGGCGCTTGCGATCACCAGGGGGGCTAATAAAAAATAATTTTTGTACATAGTTATTCTTAACTTTCGAATGTGGTCTTGCCAAGACTTTGATGCAGTGGCACAGATACCAAATGATAAATAAAAATCCGTTAATAGTCGAAGTCACACGTGGCACAATGGTTGAAAGTCGGCATCGTATACATGGTATTGTTTGTGATGCCAGTGGAAAAGTCATACATGGTTGGGGCGATTTGGATATGTCTATTTATCCCCGCTCCGCCATTAAACCTATGCAGGCCATGCCTTTGATTGAAACGGGTGCTGCCGATGCCGTATCTGCCAGCGAAGCAGAAATTGCATTTGCTTGCGCATCACACAATGGCGAGCATCATCATGTAAACATGAGCAATACGTGGCTGAAACGAATTAGCCTTAGTCATCAAGATTTGGAATGTATTGGCCATATTTCAATCGAAACCGCTACCTCTTACGCGCAATTACGGTCCAATGAAGTCATTACAAATGCGCATAATAATTGCTCAGGCAAACATAGTGGATTTTTAGCTACGGCCCAGCACATGGGCGAGCCGCTTACCGGCTACATTGCCAAAGACCATCCCGTTCAACAGCGTATGGAACAGATTTTATCTGAATTGGGTGGCTGTGATCTATCAAACACAGGCACCGGCATTGACGGCTGCGGCATTCCGGTAATGGCGATGCCGCTATCCGCATTGGCGCTTGCTGCAGCTCGAATGGCTGCCCCAGACGGTTTGGAAGCGGGTCGCGCTCAAGCATGCAAACGCATTACATCGGCTATGATGGCCCATCCCTTTAATGTGGCCGGTCAAAATCGGTTTGATACGGACATTATGACTGCTGGAAAAGGTAAATTTGCCACCAAAACCGGTGCCGAAGGCGTACACGTTGGAATTCTCGTCAACAGGGGTTACGGCGTTGCGATCAAATGTGAAGATGGCACCAAACGGGCTGCTGATGTTGCAATGGGGAATATCATAAATATGTTAGGCGGGCTGGATGAGGCTGGACAAGGGGCGGTCGCCCATCATTTACGGACACCAATATCAAATGCCGCCGGGGCACATGCCGGTGAAATTCGCATGTGTGCCCATTGGCAGGGCTAGTCTTATTTAACAAGCGTTCCCATGCAATCCACACCCGACGTAAATACGGTTTCTCTGTTATTGTTAAGGGTGCAGGATGTACTAAAATCATAGGTGGGTAATTGTGTTTTAAAGGCCGCGCTCATATGGTTCGGATAACTGCCCCGGGCGTAGATACAGGGGTATTGAGCCGCGATCTCTTTGACGTCTAAAACGCCCGCCCAGTCTCTAAACTCTTTACGGACGATCTCGTACCAATAATCGTTGCTTGGGCGAATTTTACTGAGCTGTTCTGCAAAATGATGACCGACCATATCGTCCCCAAGTTGTAAGGGATATGAGGGGGTTGCAGCGGCCCAAAAGTAAATTCGAGCGCATTGGTTAAACCTTGTATCATCATACAGAGATGCATTTTCAACTCGTTTAGTAAACTGATTGTCCAGCTTCACCCCCGCCGTTGTTTGTGCTCCCACAAGCCCTGCGAAAATTAAGATGAAAACAGTTTTAAGAACTTTTCCTTTTGAGCCCACTGCGCGGCGTTGGTCCCCCCAAATTTGATATAAAAGCGCCATGCCAAGTGTGCTTAAAACAAGAATAGGGATCATATAATGACCGGAAGGATGTTTGGCCACAATAAGAACTTGTACAACATCAGCCAAGCAGAGCCCCGCGATTAATTTCACAGCGATTGGAATTTCTGTTTTGTTTGCTTTGGCGCGTATCCAAAAATAGATCGTTGTTATCAACCCTGAAATAAGAACCAAAAAGAACGCAGGTCGACTGGAAAGACGTTTGAGTTGGTGCAAATATTCTGATCCAGAAACAAAAGTATTATTAACACCCCCAAACGAAGTGTCGTCAGCGGTGAAGCTGTTAAGATGAGCAATCATATCGCCGTACCCACCCGCAGCTGGAAGCGTAAATACAAACATCGCAAAAAGGGCTGTAAGGCCATAAATGGTTAAACAGCGAAAATTCCAAAGGATAAACAAAGGTAGAAAATAAACACCAATAGAAGTAATTTTGACCGCCATACCAAACCCAGCAATCAGCCCAAATAGGGCCGCATATTTGGGTCTATGAGACTCTAACTGCCCCGGTCGAAGCGCCAAAAGCGCAACACCGCCTAAAACCAATACAACGCTAATCAGTACCGGTTCTGGTGCCACATGGGTCATCCATTTAATGCATAACTTTGATATAAACGGACCAAATTGAACAAATAAAACTGCAATTGTGTTGCCAAAAGCTAAATAGGCGCACAGACCTGCAAAAACGAGAGCCATTGTATTGATGACGACGAAACAAAGGTGAAATAGCGTCAAATAGTACTCGGGGTTTTTAAGGGTTAATTGAGTTAACTCCGCAGGCGACGATAAAGGATGTGCCAGCTTTAGAATAAGCGCCCCCACCATTTGCACAGGGGTTCCCGGATGATGGATCGCCACCGGCCAATCTAAATTGGTTATATTTAGGGCATCCAGCAGGTACAAATAATCCGGATCTAAGTTTGACCATAAATAGAACGGTCCTGCATGATCACGTAAAACCAAAACTAGAATCAGATGAAAGCAGGGGATCGCGAAAAGGATCAACCACGATTTAAGCGGGATTGATCGCAAATCAAGCCATCGGGGCATTATCGGATCTGGTGTCGTCAATCGTTATAACCTTCAGGTGGGGAATCTCGGAAAGGCTCCATTTTGGAACGGATAATTTGCCCGCCATGATTATGCTCGGGGTTCATATCAAACTCTGTCGGGCCGCCGGCCCGGGCCGGGCGTTGGGGGTAATTGCCTAAGCTTTTAACCCGGTCATACATAACAATGGCACCCGCAATGCCAACGTTGACGCAAAAGGATGTGGGGATTTTAATGATATGATCGCATTGTTCAGTTAATTCGGGCGATATGGAGCCACGTTCTGGCCCTAAAATATACGCCGCCCGGCTGGGATGGTGAAAGCTAGGTAGCTCAACCGCGTCAGGAGTTAATTCGATCCCAACCAGGGCGCATTTTTCTGGCAACTGGATCGATGGTAGGTCAGGGAAGGTAAAAAAGGGCACATGAGCCAGTGAATCGGATGTATCGGCCCGCGCCCCTTCTTCGCGCTTATAAGTAGCGGCGACTGTAAAGACGAAGCTTGCACCAAACGCATGGGCCGTACGGAATAAGTTCCCGACGTTCATGACTTTATTAATACCCTCGACCCCAATACCGAAATAGCCGCGCATTTAGATTTCCTCTGAATGATTTTTGTATGTTGGCCTAACCTCATGCAAAACAGCGTAAATTTCAAGGAGCTCGTTATGTAGGCAATGGTATGTAAAGATTGGTGTGATCCGGATAGACTAGAGTTGGACGATATACAAGAGCCAGGAATGGTCTCGGGCGGGGCTCGAATAGCTGTTCGTGCTGCGGGTCTTAATTTGTAGATTCCTTGACGATTAAGAGCTAATATCAAGTAAAACTACCGCTTCCCTTCAGCCCCAGCCGTAACGTTTCAGGCGATATTTTGGAAGTGGTTCCTGATGTAAAAAAATTTCAGCCGGGCGTTCGGGTCGTCGCGATGGTCCATTATGGCGGTTACGCTGAAGAGGTCGTAACCCAAGCCACCGACGTTTATTTAATCCCCGATTCGGTCGATTACGCAGCCGCCGCCAGGTTTCCCATCTCCTATGGCACGTCCCATATTGGGATTTGCGATAATTGAAAGCTGCAAGCGGGTGAAAAAAATTTGATCCACGGGGCTTCTGGTGGCGTTGGATTGACGGTGGTCGAGATTATAAAAAAAGTGGGCGCGACCGTAATCGCAACCATTGGCG
>JAPKAX010000210.1 GCA_028825025.1 Rhodospirillales bacterium
GTTAAATCGATCAATGTGGATCGCAAGCCCTGCAATTGGGCAATTTGTGTATCGACCTCTTGAATGTGCGATAAGGCCAATGCCTTCACGGATGCGCTGGTTCTGTTGCGATCATACCAAAGCGTTAGCAATTCTCCGACTTTTTTGACTGAAAACCCAAGTAATCGGGAACGCTGGATAAACCTAAGTATATCCACATCGCGATCCGAATAAAACCGATAGCCATTTTCGTGCCGATCAGCCTTTTGAATAAGCCCGATACTTTCATAATACCGAATGGTTTTTGAAGTAACGCCTGTTTGTTCTGATAGAGTGCCTATTTTCATAAAGAACCACCTTTTCCTTTCCAGCGCTTTAACAGCAATGAGTTTGAGGCAACGGAAACACTGCTCATCGCCATTGCTGCGCCCGCAATCACCGGGCTTAAAACCCCCATAACAGCTAAGGGTATGGCAACCACATTATATACGAAGGCCCAAAACAGATTTTGTTTAATCTTGCTATATGTGGCGCGTGATACGTCCATGGCATCAACAGTCAGAATTGGATCTGCACGCATCAAGGTGATACCAGCTGTTTCCATGGCAATATCGGTGCCGCTGCCCATAGCAATGCCCAAATCAGCTGTCGCCAATGCGGGGGCATCGTTAACCCCATCACCAACCATGGCTACTTTATAGCCGTCGGCTTTTAATTGCGTGATAATGGCTGTTTTTTCTAAAGGCAAAACTTCTGCTATGACCCGTGATATTCCAATCGCAGTCCCCACTTTTTGCGCAGCAGAAGTATTATCGCCGCTGAGCAAAACCGTTTCCATACCTTGGGATTTAAGAAGCGCTATTGTTTGGATGGCGGATGGGCGAAGGGTGTCACCAATGGCAATAACGCCAATGGCTTTTTTGGACGATGCATCGCCGACCCAAATTAAGGTATTTCCATCATTCTCGAAGCTTTCAGCTTGGTTTTCTAAGGGAAGCGTCATTATTTCACTCTCATGCATCAAGCGACGGCTACCAATAAATAAGTTGGCTCCCTCAACTTGGGCTGAAATACCGCGCCCGGGTAAGGACGTGAAGTTCAGAACGGGGGGTAAATCCAAATTGTGGGTTTTTGCGTATCCGATCAAGGCTTTCGATAACGGATGTTCGCTGCCTTGTTGTGCGGATGCGGCTCGGCGAATGAATTCGGGCTCTTTTTGATCGGGTGCATAAATGCCAACGACTTGCGGTTTACCTTCGGTTAGCGTTCCCGTTTTATCAAAAACAACGCAGTTGATCAGGCGTGCATGCTCTAGGGCTTCCATATCGCGAATAAGTATCCCCGATTTTGCTGCTACCCCTGTGCCGACCATGATTGCTGTTGGTGTTGCAAGCCCCAATGCACACGGGCATGCAATCACCAGAACCGTAGCGGCATAAATCAATGCATCCTCAATGGACGCTCCGTAATATATCCACCCTGTAAAAGTTAAGGCAGCGATAAATATGATGAACGGGACAAAATAGCCGGCAATTTTGTCGACCAGTTTTTGCACCGGCGGTTTGTTGACTTGAGCCTTTTCTACCAATCTGATGATTTGGGCTAACTTGCTATCGATACCAATGGCATTGGTTTTTGCAATCAAAAGCCCTTCGCCATTAATCGCTCCACCGGTTATGGAACTTCCTACGTCTTTTATGATAGGTACACTTTCACCGGTAATCAGGGATTCGTCCACATGGCTGATGCCTTCAATGATCTCACCATCGGCTGGAATGCGCTCGCCCGGCTTAATAACCAAAACATCTCCGACACTAAGTTGTTTAAGCGGCACTTCACGTTCTTTCCCATCAACACGAATGCGCGCGGTATCTGGGCGCAGCGCCATTAAGCACTTAATTGCTGATGCCGTATCGCGTCTGGCTTTTGTTTCCAAGTACTTGCCAACCAAAACCAATGTAATGACGGAGGCTGAGGCTTCGAAATAAAGCTCGTGAGCGTAAAAATCCGGCCATTTTGACCAAATCAGAAAGGTGCTAAGCCCCCAAGTGGCCGTTGTTCCCAATACTACCAGCATATCCATATTACCGCTTTTGGCTTTAAGGGCGCGCCAAGCTGGGCCATAGAAACGACTTCCGGGCACAAACTGAACAAGGGAAGCCAATATCAGCTGAGTGATTGGCGAAATCGTAAAGTTAAACGGCGTCGGCATCAGGATCATCTGAACCATAAAGGGTGTTGTTAAGATGATTGATAAAACCAAAAGTATAAATTGGCGGCGGTCTGCGGAGCTGACGTGCTCTTCTAAATCTGTGTCGTTCGTTATATACGTTGCAGGATACCCAGCTTCGGTGGATATAGACGCAAGCAGTTCCGGGTCTAATATATGCCCTTTTTTGACTTGAATATGGGCTTTTTCAGATGCCAAATTAACAGCGACCAGCTCCACACCATCAACAGCACTCAGCGCGCGTTCAACACGCCCCGCACATCCGCTGCAGGTCATTCCGTTAATTTGAATATCGATGAAAGATAAATCGATTTTACGTGTCGTTTCCGCTTTGCTTGAGCCGCCCATTATTAAAAACCTTCCATTTGACTATAAGTAACATAAGGTTTCCCCTTACAGGAAGGTCAAGGGTGAATTTTTTTGTTTTACGGAACTTAGAAATCAAGCCGTTGCAAAGCTTGACGCGTCTGTCTGTCGGTTTATTGTGATGTGCGCAATTACGGTGTTTAAATAGAGATGAAGTTACCTTCATCATACAATTAGAATAGAAGTGTAAACCATTGTTATGTTTGTATTAATTGATAATTATGATAGCTTTACCTACAACTTGCTCCACTACATTGGCGAGCTGGGGACCGAAGTTGTTGTTCACCGAAATGATGCCTTAACTGCTGATGACGTTATGGGATTAGGGGCGGAAGGTATTGTTCTATCGCCCGGCCCTTGTGATCCGGACCGAGCTGGAATTTGTCTTGAGCTGGTCGAAAAAGCAGCTGGGCGCATTCCTTTGTTTGGTGTTTGCTTGGGCCATCAATGCATTGGCCAGGTGTTTGGCGGCAAAGTTGTGCGCTCGCCTGAACCGATGCACGGCAAAGTCAGTGATATTACACATACAAACACCGGCGTTTTTGAAGGCCTGCCAAGCCCCTTTATCGGAACGCGCTATCATTCGTTATCGATTGACCCTGCCACCGTCCCTGATTGCTTGGATGTAAATGCCACAAGCGCCGACGGCGTTGTTCAAGGCATGAGCCACAAAGAGTTCGATATTCATGGTGTGCAGTTTCACCCGGAAAGTATTGAAACCCAGCACGGCCATAAGCTTTTGCAGAACTTCATAAACATTGCCAGCAGGAGACAAGCCGCATGAATGACGATTTAAAAATATTTCTGGCTCTAATTGCCGATGGTCAAACGCTAAGTATTGATGAGGCTGAAGCTGCATTTAACGTGATTATGTCGGGTGATGCTGCGGAATCCCAAATTGGTGCATTTTTGATGGGCCTTCGCATGCGAGGTGAAACGGTTGATGAAATCACCGGCGCGGTTCGGACTATGCGTGCCAAAGCAACGATGATTTCGGCTCCTGATAACGCTATGGATATAGTTGGCACCGGCGGCGATGGAGTTGGAACCTATAACATTTCAACAGGAACCGCTTTTGTTGTCGCGGGTTGCGGTGTTCCGGTAGCCAAGCATGGCAATCGCGCGGTTTCATCGAAATCTGGCGCTTCCGATGTGTTGTCTGTATTGGGTGTCAATTTAGATGCTGAGTTTTCGTTGATTGAAAAAGCCATTGTTGAGGTTGGTATCGGATTTATGATGGCACCCCGTCATCATAGTGCCATGCGTTTTGTTGGCCCGGTTCGCGCTGCTTTGGGTGTACGGACTATCTTTAATATCCTAGGCCCCATGTCGAACCCAGCGGGCGTAAAACGTCAATGTATCGGCGTTTATGCAAAAGAATTAGCTGAACCCATGGCCCGAACTTTAATGAACATGGGCTGTGAAGCGGCTTGGGTTGTGCATGGGTCAGACGGTTTGGATGAGCTGACAACAACGGGCCCAACGCATGTCGTCGCCTTAAAAGACGGGAAAATCAGCCAGTTTGATGTATCGCCTGAAGATGCAGTCTTGCCGATTGCATCCGCTAAAGATTTGGAAGGTGGTGATGCTCAAGTGAACGCGGATGCCATTCGCAGGTTATTCGCCGGTGAAAAAGGCCCGTACCGCGATATCGTTGTCTTTAACGCTTCTGCCAGCTTAATTGTTGCGGGTGTTGCCGATGGTTTGAAGCAAGGGGCTGCGATGGCCCAAGCTGCGATTGATGACGGCAAAGCATTGGCGGCATTAGACGGTTTGATCAAGATAACGAATTCAGCAGCATGAGTGACGTCTTAAAGAAGATTTGTGACGATAAGAGCATTCATATCGCTAAATGCAAAACACAGCGCAGCGTTAGTGATCTGGAATCGTTGGCTAAGTCAGCCACGGCCCCCCGCGGGTTTATTAATGCATTACGTAAGCGCGTTGACGCGGGGCAATACGGCCTCATTGCTGAAATAAAAAAGGCATCCCCCTCGAAAGGACTTATCCGGGCAGATTTCGACCCGAAATCCTTAGCATTAGCGTACGAGCTGGGTGGTGCAACGTGTTTGTCTGTATTGACCGATGTACCCTACTTTCAAGGCAATGATGCGTTTTTGGGTGAAGCGCGCAATGCGGTCGCCCTGCCGGCCCTCCGTAAAGATTTTATGCTCGATCCTTATCAAGTGATTGAAGCCCGCGCTTTGGGGGCTGATTGCATTTTGCTGATTATGGCGGCTCTTTCTGACGACCAAGCTTCAGAACTTGAAGGTGCGGCGATTGAATTGGGGATGGATGTCTTGATAGAGATTCATAATGGCAGCGAGCTGAACCATGCGCTTAAACTGAAAAGCCCATTGATTGGTGTCAATAACCGGAATTTGAAAACCATGGAGGTCGATATCGCCATGACCGAAGAATTAGCGGACCGCATTCCGGAAGACCGCATTTTGGTCAGTGAAAGCGGGCTTTATGTTGCAGCTGATTTGGCCCGTATGTCAAAAGCCGGGGCGAACTGTTTTTTGGTAGGCGAATCCTTAATGCGACAGGGTGATGTCTCCCAAGCGGTTAAAACCCTGCTGACACGCGTAACCGCTTCACATTTAGCCGTTGGATAAGCGTATGAGTGAATTTACCCACATCGATAAAGACGGCAACGCAATTATGGTAGATGTTTCCGATAAGTCACAAACCGAACGGATTGCCACAGCCAAAGGCTCGGTTGTCATGCAGCCCAAAACTTTGGCGCTGATTATGAATGGTAGACTTGAAAAAGGTGACGTTTTGAGTGTTGCTCAATTGGCGGGTATTATGGGCGCTAAACAAACGCCAAACTTGATCCCGCTTTGCCATCCGTTGGCGTTAACATCCGTAAAGGTCGAACTGACATGTAATCCCGACACCAACGCTGTTGACATTACAGCGACGTGTAAATTAAAAGGCCGTACAGGCGTTGAAATGGAGGCGCTCAGCGCCGTATCCATAGCCGCCCTTACTGTCTACGACATGTGTAAAGCCGTCGATAAGGGTATGCATTTGACCGATATTCGTCTGGTCCATAAGTCCGGTGGTAAATCCGGCGTTTTTGAATCGGAATAAATTAAATGATTTCAGTTGTAGATGCCTTAGCCAAAGTCGCCGCCGGGTTTAAACCCTTAGGGCTCGAGACCATATCCATCGATCAAGCCTTGGGCCGTGCTTTGGGTGAAGACGTCGCATCCCGGATCACCCATCCCCCCGTCGCTGTCTCATCCATGGATGGCTACGCGGTCCGGGCGGAAGATGTTCAAACTGTGCCGTGC
>JAPKAX010000211.1 GCA_028825025.1 Rhodospirillales bacterium
TTCGCGACGCCACCATGCATTTTAAGCGCACGAACGGTTGCCACAATAACCGTAGCCGCTGGTGTTAGTCCTGCTTTACGGCATTTGATATCAAAGAATTTTTCGGCACCCAAATCAGCACCAAAGCCTGCTTCCGTAACCACATAATCAGCTAATTTAAGCGCAGTCTTTGTTGCCATTACAGAGTTACAGCCGTGGGCAATATTAGCAAACGGACCGCCATGGATGAAGGCCGGGTTGTTTTCCAATGTTTGAACCAAATTCGGCATCAAAGCATCTTTAAGCAATACGGAAATGGGACCGTCAGCTTTTAACTGCCTCGCCAGAATTGGTTTCCGCTCGCGCGTATAGCCAATAACGATGTTACCAACGCGCTTGGTCAAATCTTTCAAGTCTGTTGCCAAACAGAAGATCGCCATAATTTCAGACGCCACCGTGATATCAAAACCATCTTCACGTGGGAAGCCGTTGGCGATGCCGCCCAAGTTGGCAGTCACTTGGCGTAAAGCACGATCATTCATATCAATAACGCGTTTCCACGTTATGCGACGCGAATCAATCTCAAGTTTATTGCCCCAATAAATATGGTTGTCGATCAATGCAGACATCAAGTTATGCGCAACACCAATGGCATGAAAATCACCTGTAAAATGCAGGTTGATATCTTCCATCGGCACGACTTGAGCATATCCGCCACCAGCAGCACCGCCCTTCATACCAAAGCACGGCCCTAGTGATGGCTCGCGAATACAGATCGTCGCTTTTTTACCAATTTTATTTAAGCCGTCACCCAAACCAACTGTCGTTGTGGTTTTGCCTTCACCAGCTGGTGTAGGAGTAATTGCTGTCACAAGGATCAGCTTTCCATCTGGCTTGCGATTTTGCTTTTTGATAAAATCAAAAGTCAATTTGGCCTTATCCGGACCATACTGAATAAGAGCACCCTGGGGGATGTCTAATTTATTTGCAATCTCACCGATAGGCTTCATTTTCGCTTCACGGGCTATTTCAATATCACTCAATGGCATGGTGTTCTCCCTAATGTGCACCGAATTCGTTTCAACTAGACCTCAAAATAAGGTCCAGACATACTCAATGGAGCGTATCCGCTTTCATAGCTTCAACACGTCCGATATTTATCCAAATACGACGCCAACGGTTAAGCTGACTTTCGAGATGTAGTCTGCCGATGTGATTTTTTTATCATCATGCGGCTTTACGCGTTTAACCAAAATTCCACCGTCTTTTGTGGCAACGGTAATCCCTTCATCAGACACAGCAATAACTTCGCCGGGCTTTCCAGATGCTTCGACTTTTGCACAATCGAAAACCTTTAATTCATTGCCGTCATGTGTTGTCCACGAACCGGGCTGCGGGTTGGTTCCCCGGATCAAGTTGTAAACATCAGCAGATGGCTTAGACCAATCAATTTCGGCATCTGCCTTGCGGCACCAACTCTCGTAAGTCGCCAATGAACTGTCTTGAACAATACGCGGAGGATTCCCGGCTTTAACCAAGGCGATGGCTTCCAATGTTGCTTCGATACCCAATGGGAAAATCTTCTCGAAATAAACCGTTCCCAATGTGTCATCGGGGGTAATGTCTATATGCTTTTGCAATAAAATCTCGCCTTCATCCAAGCCATCATCTGGCCAGAAGAACGTCAAACCCGATTTTGTTTCGCCGCCAATGATTGGCCAGTTGATCGAGCTGGGGCCACGGTGCTTTGGTAAAATGGATGGATGAAAACAAATTGATCCATGGGTTGGGATATCGCGTGCTTCTTCAGGCACAAAAAGGATCACATACGCCATAACGCACAAATCAGCATTCAAAGCGCGCATGGCATCTAAATACTCGACGTCCTTAAAGTTGCCGGGTTGATAAATTGGCAAACCTTTTTCTTCAGCAAACGTTTTGATTGGGTCCACCGGTTTACCTTCTTTATCTGGCGCACAGTAGACGGCAACAACTTCGTCTTCGCCTTTTTCTAAAATCGCTTCCAGTGCAGATTTACCAAAGGCCTGCTGACCCATTACGATTAAGCGCATTGCTTAAACTCCTTTGTTTGGAGGGGCCTAAACGGCACCCATTTCTTTTGCTTCAGCAATATCCGCATCGGACATACCCAAAACGTCTTTTAAAATCTCATCCGTATGCTCACCTAATAGCGGAGAGCGTAAGACATCGGATGGGGAATCAGATAATTTGATCGGGTTACCAACCGTCAAATAATTACCGCGTTCAGGATGTTCCACATCAACAATTGTTCCCGTTTGACGAAGCGATTCATCTTCTGAAATTTCTTTCATGCTCAAAATCGGACCAACGGGAATGTTAAGCGCGTTACAAATATCCATAACTTCAAACTTCGTTTTGGTCATTGTCCAGTCTTCGATGGCACCAAAAATTTCGTTCAGCTTCGGCAAACGATTTACGGGCTTGGCGTAATCAGGATTCTCTTTCCAATCCGGCTTACCAATAACGTCACAAATATTTTTCCACACAGCAGCCTGTGTAATGAAATACGTGTACGCATCAGGATCGGTTTCCCATCCCCTACATTTCAAAATCCGCCCAGGCTGGCCGCCACCGGAATCGTTCCCGGCACGGGGTGTTGCATCACCAAAAGAAATACCTTCGCCGAACTGTGAATATTCGTTCAAGGGGCCATGCTGTAAGCGCTGTTGATCGCGCAATTTAACGCGGCACAGATTAAGCACACTATCTTGCATAGCACATTCAACGCGCTGGCCTTTGCCTGATGTTTCACGCTGGAACAAAGCGGTCACAATACCTAGGGCCAAATGAAGACCGGTACCTGAATCACCAATTTGTGCACCGGTGACCATCGGGGTTCCATCTAGATTGCCCGTTGTTGAGGCTGAACCACCCGCGCACTGAGCAACATTTTCATAGACCTTACAATCAGCAAACGGGCCGGGGCCAAAGCCCTTAACGGATGCATAAATCATGCGTGGGTTAAGCTCTTGAATCTTATCCCAGCCAAAGCCCATGCGACCCAAAGCACCCGGAGCAAAATTTTCGACCATAACGTCACATTCTTTAATGAAACGAGTAAAAATTTCTTTGCCCTTTTCATCTTTAGTATTAAGTGTCACGCTACGTTTGTTGTGGTTCAGCATTGTAAAATACAAGCTGTCCACATCTGGGATATCGCGCAATTGCCCGCGCGTGGCATCACCAACGCCGGGACGCTCCACTTTGATTACATCAGCTCCAAACCATGCCAACAATTGTGTACATGTCGGGCCCGATTGCACGTGGGTCATGTCTAAAATTTTTACGCCGTCTAGAGCTTTCATCATGTGCTCCTTTACTTAAAGATATTTAAATGTGACTAGTTATTTTTTCTTCACAACGCTTTGTGGATTCAGGTTTCCAATACGGCCACTTTCCGTGCCTGCATTTTCGTCAATCACTGCGTTGATTAAAGTTGGCTTGCCCGAAGCAATGGCTTCGTTGACGGCAACTGTTAAATCAGCCGGCGATGTCACGTAAATTCCAACTCCGCCAAACGCTGCCATCATTTGATCATAGCGCGCATCTTTAACGAAAACCGTCGAGGCCACATCGTTGCTCGTTGAATTAACATCCGTGCCTCGATAAATTCCGTTGTTATTGAAAACAACAATACAAATCGGCAGATTGTAGCGGCAGATTGTCTCGACTTCCATGCCAGAGAAGCCGAAAGCACTATCACCTTCAATGGCAATAACTTGACAACCCGTTTCTACGGCAGCAGCGATAGACTGCCCCATACCGATCCCCATTACGCCCCACGTCCCAACATCTAGGCGTTTACGCGGCTTATACATATCAATGATGCTGCGGGTGAAATCGAGTGTGTTAGCCCCTTCATTAACAAGAATAATTTCTGGGTTTTCCTTGATCACCGTGCGCATTGCACCCAACGCGCCTTGGTAATCCATTGGCACGTTATTGTTCTGTAGCTTTGGTGCCATGCGCGCAACGTTGGTTTCAACCTTGGTCTTGATCGCATCCGTCCAATCAGCCGGTGGCGCCGCCCAATTGTCGCCCATACCTGCAAGGAAAGCTGTAATACACGACCCAATATCGCCAACAACTGGTGCCGCAATCTCGACATTGCTATCCATTTCTTTTGGCTCAATATCGATTTGGATGAACTTTTTAGACCCCGTCTCGCCCCAGCTTTTACCTTTGCCATGAGACAGCAACCAGTTAAGGCGTGCGCCAACCATAACAACAACATCAGCTTCTTTAAGCGCTAATGATCGTGCAGCACCTGCTGACTGAGGATGGGTATCTGGCAACAAACCTTTGGCCATACTCATGGGCAAATAAGGGATGCCCGACTTTTCAACAAACGCACGAATATCATCATCCACTTGCGCATAAGCAGCACCTTTACCCAAAATGATCAAAGGGCGCTTCGCCGATTTCAATAAATCAAGGGCGCGCTTTACAGATGCGGGTGCAGGAAGCTGAGCGGGTGCGGGATCAATAACTTTAACCAAAGACTTAGCGCCTTCAGCCGCATCCATAACTTGACCGAACAATTTAGCGGGTAGATCAAGATACACACCGCCCGGACGACCCGATACAGCAGCACGAATGGCCCGCGCAACAGCAATACCAATATCTTCTGCATGCAAGACACGGAAAGCGGCCTTACAAAGCGGCTTTGCAATAGCCAACTGGTCCATCTCTTCATAGTCGCCTTGCTGCAAATCAACAATTTCACGTTCCGATGATCCGCTAATCAAGATCATCGGGAAACAGTTTGTTGTTGCGTGCGCCAAAGCCGTTAATCCATTAAGGAAACCTGGAGCTGACACTGTTAGGCAAATACCGGGTTTTTTTGTCAAAAAACCAGCGATTGCCGCTGCATAACCCGCATGTTGCTCGTGACGGAAAGAAAGAACTCGAATGCCCTCAGCCTGAGCCATCCGCCCAAAATCCGTAATCGGAATGCCAGGCACACCGTAAATTATGTTTAAATCGTTGAGCTTAAGCGCATCGATAATAAGATGGAAACCATCGGTTAGATCTTCTGTGGCTGCATCTGTCATATTTATAGTTCCTTCGTTTAATCTAAATAACCGACGTGTGTGTCGACATGTTTTGCTAAGTTTAAGGTGTGTTCGCGGACCAAGCGCTCCGCTAAATCAGGATCGCGGGCTTCTATCGCTTCAACGATTTGCATATGATCAACAATCGATCTCTGCGCCCGATCTTCTTCACCAATGGTCCGCGCTCTAATGGATCGTATATGAATAAATAAATTATCAGCCGTATCACATATTAACTGATTTCCACTCATCCGTAGGATGGCTTGATGAAAATTGATGTTATTTTCAGAGTATTCATCAATGTGGTCATCGACTTGGCCTTCTGAATAGCTCGTCAATAAGGACCGCAAAGAAGCAATGGCATCATTTGTTGCATTCAGCGTAATCAAACGGGCCGACATGCTTTCAAGGGCTGCCCAAACCGTCAGCATCTCTAAAATTTCAACTTTGGTTTTACGAACAATATAAACACCGCGACGAGGAACGATTTGAACTAATTTTTCTTGCTCTAATCGGGCAAGCGCTTCGCGCACAGGGGTCCGGCTTATGGATAACTGTTCCGATAACCGGCGCTCATCTAGGCGCAATTCGGCATCATCGGCATAGATATTCATGGACGTAATGGCCTCTTTCAAAGAGTCATAGATTTTATCCTTCAAACTTAAACCTGTGTCTATAGGAGTTACAGCCAAATCCGCAGACATGCTACGCCGCCTTAGAGACATCTATTTACCCTCTTAAAGTTTTCTATTATGTTTATTAATCTTAATGTAATGCCTAGTCATCTACTGGTATAATG
>JAPKAX010000212.1 GCA_028825025.1 Rhodospirillales bacterium
ATGTCATATGAAACAGACATGATTATTGATAGGCGTCGCTTAAAGCGGCGCCTGAATTTTTGGCGGATCTTTGGTGTGTTGGCTGTTATTGCAGCACTTAGCGCAGCCTTTGGTCGCCTTGATTTCGGCGGTAAAGAAGAACAAATTGCACGCTTGAGCGTTGATGGCATTATTGTTAATGATCGCTTGCGTGAAGAAAAATTAAACCAAATTTCTAAAGACGAGAATATTAAAGCGCTGATTCTTGTAATTAATAGCCCGGGTGGTACCTTTACTGGTGGTGAAAATTTATATCATAGCATTCGTAAAGTTGCTGAAAAGAAGCCTGTTGTTGCCTTAATGGGCGGAACGGCGGCATCAGCTGCATACATGATCGCCATTGCTGCGGATCACGTTATTGCGGGCAACGGGACGATCACAGGGTCCATAGGCGTGATCCTTCAAACTGCCAATTTCTCGGAATTGATGGATAAAGTTGGGATTAAATCGGTAATTGTCAAAAGTGGGCCGATGAAAGCGCAGCCTAACCCTATGGAGCCATTTTCTGAAGGGGCTCGGGCGGTTACGGTATCTGTAATTAAAGATTTTTTCGACATGTTTGTTGAAATGGTCATGGATCGCCGCAAAATGGATAAGGATACAGCTTATAAATTGGCCGATGGGCGTATATATTCTGGTCGCCAAGCCAAAGCCAACGGATTGGTTGATGCGATAGGGCGTGAAGCCGATGCGGTGAAATGGCTGAATGAAGCGCACGAAATACCGACCGAATTACCTATCGTGGACGTTGAAATTGACTATAAAGATGAAAAGTGGCGTGAGTTCGTTGGAAAAAGTTTGGGAAAAGCGCTGTTTTCTGAACGACTTAAGCTTGACGGAGTGTTATCTCTTTGGCAACCTTGAGCGTACCTAGACTGAGGTTAATGATCGCTACCGAGAACAAGTGCTGACAGGTGTTATATAAAAGCCGAAGCTTCGGCACACAAACATATAAAAGTTGAATAGATAATTAAGGGGTTGATTAGTGACCAAATCAGAATTAATCGCTAAGCTAGCGAATGAGAACCCGCATCTTTTTCAACGAGATGTTGAGCGAATTGTAACAACAATTTTTGATGAAATTTCTAATGCGCTTGCCCAAGGCGACCGGGTTGAGCTGCGTGGTTTTGGCGCCTTTTCTATTAAGGAACGCGGCTCGCGTGTTGGGCGTAACCCACGGACCGGTGAATCGGTTGAAGTTGGTGAAAAGTTCATTCCTTATTTTAAAACCGGAAAACAATTGCGCGAACGCTTAAATCCATCAGAATAAACCGCGTAACCGCCCGCAAACCACGCTCAGTACATAGGGATAACCGGTGTTTTCTAATTTAAAAAAAATCGTGATGTGGATTATTGCGGTATGCTATGCCGTCTTTATTGTAACTTTTTCTCTGGCTAACCGAACTTCAATCGAAATTGATATATGGCCTTTGCCGATTAAACAACAGGTCCCGTTGTTCGCGCTCCTTTTGGCCTGCGTTGGAATTGGAATCTTGTGGGGTGGTTTTGCTGCTTGGTTATCGGCAGGAACGACACGGAGAAAAACGCGCGAAGCTACACGTAGGGCTGATGCCGCTGAATTAAAAACCCGCCATGCTGAAGATCGTTGTTCTCAATTAGAGCAGGACCTGCGCGTCTTAAAGGCTCAGGAAAAGACAAATCAAGATCAACAGGAAACTTCAGGTTCGCTGCGAATTCCATCGAACGCAGATGCTGCATAAATTATGATTCAATTCGACGCTGACATGTTAAAGAAACTTTTAGATCGCCCGGCATTGATTGATGCCCTCGACGATGCCTTTCGCACTGATGTTACTGCACCATTACGCCATCATCACACCATAAAAGAAACGCATGAACGTGATTCATTCCTGTTATTGATGCCTGCATGGGACGATGTTAATTATATAGGCATAAAAATAGCAACCATTTTACCGCAAAATTCAAAAAAAAACTTACCCGCCGTACAAGCAACGATCATGTTATTAGATCGCACAACAGGCCAGCCTTTGGCGGTTATGGATGGGGCAGAAATTACGGCCCGCCGAACCGCTGGAGCTTCAGCACTGGCTTCGCGGTATTTATCACGCCCTGAATCATCACATTTACTGATGGTGGGGACGGGCGTTTTGGCTCCGCACTTGATCCAATCGCATAGTGCTGTACGCCCAATTAGCAAGGTATCGATCTGGGGGCGAAATTTCGAAAAGGCTCAATCCGTTGCGGCTACTTTTTCGGATACTAATATAAATGTTCAAGCTGTACCTGTATTAGAAGATGCCGTCGCTGGTGCCGATATTATTTCCTGTGCGACCTTAACCCAAAACCCTCTAATCAAAGGTGCTTGGTTAAAGCCTGGCCAGCATTTGGATTTGGTTGGTGCGTTCACACCGGATATGCGGGAATCTGATGACGATGCGATCCGCAGGGCGCGGGTGTTTGTCGATGCTCCCGGCGCAATTACGGAAGCTGGTGAAATATGTCAGCCTATTGCTGCTGGGGTGTTGGCAAAAAATGATATTCAGGGCGATTTATTCTCCATGGCGCGGGGGACAGCTTCGCTTCGCCAATCCGCTGATGAAATTACACTGTTTAAGTCGGCTGGAACCGCAATTGAAGATTTAGCGGCCGCACGACTTGCCTATGAGCGCTATTGCAATTAAAAGCGTCAACAATTTGAACCAAAAAAATTGGAGATCCTCCATGAAACCAACTGATCGCATTTTTGTCGCCCTAGATACCACAGATCTTGATCGTGCCGTTTCGCTTGCAAACCAACTTGTCGGTTTGGTTGGTGGTGTTAAAATGGGCAAAGAGTTTTTGACCGCGCATGGCCCCGAAGGTGTCAGACGTGTTGCGGAATGCGGCATGCCCATATTTCTGGATACCAAATTTCATGACATCCCCAACACCGTCAACAGTGCAATCCGCGCCGCCCTTCCGTTGAACCCTTTCGTTATTAATGTCCATGCCAGTGGCGGGTCCCAGATGATGCGAGCAGCACAAAGCGCTGTTGAAGAAGCGGGCGATAAGCGTCCATTATTAATTGCAGTAACCGTTCTAACGTCTATGAGCGATGAAGATTTGGCTGAAATAGGGATGCAAGGCCTGGCCGAAGATCGGGTTGTGGCTTTGGCTAAACTAACTCAAAAATCAGGCCTTGATGGCGTCGTTTGTTCGCCCCTAGAAATTACAGCCGTACGTAAAGCCTGTGGGCAAGATTTCAAATTAATGGTCCCCGGTATTCGCCCGGCATGGTCCGTGGCCGGAGATCAAAAACGCATCACTACACCTGCAGATGCAGTAAAATTAGGGGCCGACTATCTGGTCATTGGGCGCCCAATCACAGGTGCCGATGATCCTGTTAAAGCGGCCCAAATGATCGCTGATGAATTAGCGTCTGTTTAGGACTCATCACATATCCCTTTACTATATCAAGAAGAAAGAGACGAAGTCTGGTTGCTTTTATTTGAGCATAGGCACCAACTTCGCCATACACTCATCCACTCCCCACCCAGATGATACATCACCAACGTCAACTTTTTATTTTTGTACGCCCTATCACAGTTGGGAGCGCGGCTTAAACGAGAATACCAAACGTTTGGCGCGGCAGTACTTTCCTAAAGGCACGGATTTCTCTAAGTTGACTGCAGCAGACGTGCTGCGCGTAGAAGATTTACTCAATAACCGACCACGTAAAGCACTCAATTATCATTCACCCAATGAGACCTTCGCCAAGATCATAGCCCCGCCCGAAATTAATACACTTGGTATGTGAACTTAGGAAACGAGAGATTAGCCCAAGACCATCTTTATATAGTCCTAGTTAAGATTGCTGAGTAATCCGCGCGCAATAACGTGGGCTTGAATTTCTGCAGCACCTTCGAAAATATTTAAAATTCTAGCATCACATAATACACGGCTAATGGGGTATTCAAGCGCGTAGCCGTTGCCGCCGTGGACTTGCAATGCGTTGTCGGCATTGGACCACGAAACCCGAGCCGCAAGGAGCTTCGCCATGCCGGCTTCAATATCGCAGCGGCGTTCTGAATCTTTTTCGCGCGCTGCAAAATAGGTGAGCTGGCGCGCGATCATCGTCTCGACCGCCATCCACGCGATCTTCCCGGCAACGCGGGGGAAGGCATAAATTGGTTTTTTAAATTGCTGGCGTTCAGTTGCATATTTAAGTCCCAACTCCATCGCGTTTTGTGCAACGCCAACGGCCCTAGCTGCAGTTTGAATGCGCGCACTTTCGAAGGTCATCATTAGTTGTTTGAAGCCTTGTCCGCCAACGCCGCCCAGCAATTGTTCGGCTGGAACTTCCACTTCATCGAACGCAAGTTCATATTCTTTCATGCCACGATAACCTAAAACCTGAATTTCGCCGCCGGTCATGCCGTCTTTTGGGAACGGGTCTTCTTCCGTGCCGCGTGGCTTTTCGACCAGCAACATCGACAAACCTTTGTATCCGGCTTCATCTGGATTGGTGCGAACCAACATGGTCATCATGTCAGTTCGAGATGCGTGCGTGATCCACGTTTTATTGCCGGTGACCCTGTATGTTTCTCCATTCAAAGTGGCGCGGGTTTTTAAAGACGCTAAGTCGGATCCGGTATTGGGTTCTGTGAACACAGCAGTGGGCAAAATTTCACCGGAAGCAATTTTTAATAAATACTTTTTCTTTTGATCTTCCGTACCGCAAGAACAAACAAGTTCGCCAGCAATTTCAGAGCGCGTGCCCAAAGAGCCAACGCCAATGTAGCCGCGTGATAATTCTTCAGTGACAACGCACATGGCCATTTTACCCATGCCGAGCCCACCATCTTCTTCTGGAATTGTTAATCCAAATACGCCCATGTCACACATTTGATCAACAACGCTCATGGGGATCAGTTCGTCTTTTAAATGCCATTCATGGGCATAGGGGCTGACTTGTTCTTCGGTAAAGCGGTGGAACTGATCGCGCACCATTTCGAGCATTTCATCGTCGAGACCTAGGTTGCCGAAATTCCCGTGCTTAATTAATTTAGCAATCTTGATGCGAACGGCATCGGTGTTTCCTTTTGCCATCAGCAGTTTCGTTGCAACTGTGTGAAAGGCTGAAATCGCTTCATCTGTGACGCCCAAATCACTGGGGCGAACAATTTCGACTTGGCTTATGGCAATGCCGCCAACCAGTTGCTTAAGATACTCACCAAAGGCGGCTTGTAATATTAAATGTTCAAGCTCACCTAATTTGCCGACAGCATCTAAACGCTCTGCCCAACCCTGCATTTGCCGAAGCCCCTCGACGTAGGTTGTGATCCAAGAAAAACCATGCGCTGCGAACTGATGCTGCTCAAGCAATTCAGCGCTCGGACGGCCATCAACAAGCACCAGTTCAGACACGGCATGTCGGACATTTGCCAAAAAGTCTTCGGCTGTAATTAGGGCTGCTGCCGTTGTTTTGGTTAAGTTAGCAATGGTAACCTGAGCATTTGTCATTTTGTCGTTCATGCCTTTTTAATTTTCAATACAATCTTCTATGGTTCGACGCCAGGGTACTTTTGCTTGTACCAGGACTACCATTTTGCCGGATTTATACTAGTAACTCAACATTTTCATGTTGGCATTTGGGATATTGTCCCATTAAAACACTTCTGACGAGCACGGATCGATCCGGCGTTCGATGACCAATTGATTGGCTTGGGATGCTTGTTTTAATTTGGCAAAGTGACTTCCTTGGCCCGCAAAGTGGAAGTTAGGCGGGGGCATTGGTGACTTCCGGTT
>JAPKAX010000213.1 GCA_028825025.1 Rhodospirillales bacterium
CTGCGCAACCGATTACAAGGCCACCCTATGACGGATGTTGGTAGCATCCATTATGACCGGTGAGGATATCTGCCGGAAAAGCTTAAAGAGATGGAAACATGTTGTGACCGGCTAAGGTTAAGAATTGAAGTCAGTTGATCGATTAGCATGCATGGATAGAACTAGCTCTAATTAGCATGGACGAATGATATGAATTCGTTTGAGTTCACTTCATGTATTCTCGCTATTTTCGCTTCCACCACATCCAAGTCTCCGCAAATGTCCCTGCTTGTATATGCGCTCGCAGATACGCTTAGTTTTCATTTAGACTTATGGGCCCTCTTGAATGGAGACATACGGCCCATAATTTCATCTCGATCAATAAATCGATGTTTTAGCGCTGCGCCCAAGTGAAACATCACAAACAAAGAAAGCGCGCCGGCACCAATCGAATGTATCATTGAAAAAATATCCAACCACATTTTATCAAGTTCGCGCAGCCAACCTACACCGAAGACCCCAAAGAGACGAATCTCGACACTTTTGTAAACCATCGCCTGCACCAATCCTACGATGGGTTGGAGAAACATCAGAAAATAAAACCCATGAACGACGGTTATCGCTGTTCGTTTCTTCAGTATCGACATACTGTTTGGGTAGGGTGGCGGTGAATGAGCATAACGCCACCAAAGGCGGATCGTAGCGAGAATCAGCAATAGGACACCAGTGCCCGAATGCCAACTCAGATTATTGGCAAGTTCCTCTGGCGACAGCTCATCCAATTGGTAACCCATGATGATCATCAAAATAATCAGTAGCGCCATTAGCCAGTGTAACGTAATAGCGAATTTGTCGTAGGTCATTTGCATTGCTTATTTGTTCCTCTCAATTTTTCGCCACACCCAAGGCTCAACGAATGTCCCTGCATGCATACCACGGCCTAAGCCACGAGCCTCTTTATACGATTGAATGTAATACTTACCACTATATTTCCAGTATGGAATAGCTAGTCCTACCTCAACCATCTCAGCACCTATATCAAGAGTACCAACCTTGCACTTAGCTACAATTCTCCCGTATCGATCCCTGTCCTTTTCAACGCAGGATACTGGGTTGTCGCCTATGAAGGTTTTGAGATGTTCTGTTGCCGCCTGTCCGCATTTCCAAAATTTACCCTTGATGGTACAGGTTTGTTTTTGTTCAGGACTGTCATAACCCCAGAGGCGAATTTTAGTTTTGCCAATGTGTATCGTGTCACCGTCGACGATGCGTGGGATGCCGATGGTGTCGGCAAACGAAGACATCGGTACCAAAGTGAGAATTATCATAATAAGGATACGCATGGAGGGACTGTAACTGAGAGAAATGACTGAAACTAGGTATTATTTCTAACATCCATCAGGTTTTGAATAAGCAATCTTAAGCCCCTCTGGGCCGATTTGACCAGCGGCGTAGATCATCATCTCCATTTCAGGAGTGATTTTGAGTATTGGTTCCAACCTGCCATCAATCCAATCAAACCCCAATGCTTCGTCTGTGTCGCATTCTTCAGACATAAAATACCCTCCTACTGTTTGTCAGAGGAAGGCTGAAGCTGATATTGGCTTTAAAGCCTGATCTCCCTTTCGGGAATAGCACCTTACACAAGCAGCTGCAGGTTGGTGGGGCGCTTCAGCCTTTTCTTCATGTAAGGATAGTTATAGAACCGTGTTGTGGTCCTTGGAAAGAACTAGCGCAATAATCCGCCTGACTTTCTCTAGCCCAGCACCAATTTCATTTGACCACACCCCCAAATTTAAGGGCATGGATCAGTTTTAGGGAACTTGCCCAATGTCTGCATATAGGGAGCTAAGTGGAAGTGATTCTGGGCTATCTCAAACAGCCGCTAATGACCCTGAACAGACATTTCAACATTCAAAATACATGACTAGCATTGCACCTTTCAATCCGGATCGCTATCGTTGCATATACGATTTAAGAAAACGAAATGGGGTGACGCATGGATAACGGGAACGCTATTACACAGATATTTTTACCATTGTCACTGGCCTTCATCATGTTTTCGGTCGGGCTGGAGTTAGCGATTGAGGACTTCAAAAGAGTTGCCGTTCAATCTAAGGATTTTGTTGTCGGCGCCTTTAGCCAGTTGGTACTCCTGCCCTTTGTGGCGTTTGTGTTATTATCCTTTTGGTCCATCGAACCCGCCTTGGCGGTTGGTGTCATGATCATAGCGGCTTGCCCTGGTGGCGTGACGTCGAACCTGATGACTTATCTTGCGCGCGGCGACACGGCGTTATCTGTATCTTTGACGGCAATTATCAGTTTGCTGACAGTTGTTACCTTGCCGTTGATCGTTAGTTTTTCAATTACTCACTTTATGGATGCCGCGACAGCGCCGACGATTTCGATCGGTAATACCATTATTGGCGTTTTTTCTATTACGACAGTTCCGGTAATTATCGGCATGGTGGTGAACCGTTATGCTCCTGCCTTTGCTCGAAAATTTGAACGCATTGCCCGTATTATCGCCTCAGTCCTTTTTGTTGTTATCATTATTGGGGCTATAGCGTCTGAAAGAGCCAATGTTGTTGATTATTTCAAGCAAGCAGGCCCCGTGACACTAATCTTGAATTTGATTATGATGGCTCTGGCGATTTCTATAACAAAAATCGGGCGGTTGGGCGACCGACAAAAGACGGCTATAACTCTTGAATGTGGGCTGCAAAACGGAACCTTAGCAATTTTTGTCGCTGTCACCTTGATTGGCTCCAAAACAATGATGGTGCCGGGCGCGATATACAGCCTGCTGATGTTCCCGACTGCCATAGCCTATGTTTTCGTTGTCACGAGAAGGCGATCTGCTCAAGAAATGGCAAATTGATATGTAAAGTTTGGCTGACTTGGCTATTTTTCCGTGCCGTCTTCATTCGACCCACCCCCTTCCTGGCGGGGACGACTAAAAAAAGGGGGGGGGAAATGCTGATTTCAAAAGTGTGTGTTTTGATTATATTTAGTTTTTCCAGAGCGTGTATTGTCATGACCAATTCATCAGCCCTTGTATCCATCAGGGGGGTGTGGGTACGTACAGGCAGGAAAAGCTTGAATTCTGACTGGTAATATTAAGAAAAATATCATCTGATTTGATTGACAAAAACTTCAGAAGTCAGCGGTTTATGTGTTGGTTGCATTGCGGCATATTGCAATAATAATAGTGAACACACGATAAACCAATAAGTAATTCAGCCTATATTCTTGATGACTTTAACCTCAACTAGTTTGGTCTCATGCACCTATGACCGCATTAATTGGATCCGCAAATTCCTCAGGCTGAATTTCTCGCCCAACCAATGCAATAAGTTGACGAACTAGATCATCCCATAGCTCAAAAGATGCCATACGCCTATGAACACGATTTGCGCCACTAGTCAGAAAATCACGCACAATGGTCAAAGCTGCCACATTCATACTCTGGCGGTTTAATTGCACGTAGGCCAAAGTGTCAAGGTGAAATTGGCGTACAAACGGCCGTTCAGTGCTAGGGTCGGTTTTACAGGAAAGCACGAGCCGGGCCATATAATCAGCCAGAGACAGACTATTTCCAGTCATCAGCATGATCGCCCTATTTGGAACAGAAATTCTTTCAGATTTACCAAGAACACGGCCACTAAAATTACCGCTCGTCAACGCAGCTGCCATTGCAGCAATATCAAAGGTGTCGACAGCGTTATACTAGGAACGGGTAATGCCAAGAGGCTTATTAATATGGCATTTTGTAGTTCAAATATATCAGCACCATCGAAAACCCACATACCAGAAAGGTGTACTGTTAAGATATGAATACTCGCAATGGCGTTGTAGGTAAGCCGTTAAAAAGGCACCAGTTTAGGCTCTAACATTAATTTGGCGACTGTTGACGCAAAGACCGAATGCCTTACACCAAAACTAACGCAAGCCAAACCATAGCTTTTGCCGACGGGGTTTCGTACAATATTTAATGAAAATGGGTCATTGGTTGGCTATAATAATAAGTGGGTTCTGGTGAGGTAGTGTGAAAATGCAGTTGAAAAACAACGTTAACCTTGTTCAAAAACTTGAAGAAAGTGGTGAATATCGTGTTCTTTCGCGCCTTGGAACTCCAAATTACTATTGCCTACCAGACGGATCAGAAACAAAACTTGGAGTTTTCCTTGATCTAGAAACTACAGGTTTGAATTATCATAAAGCAGAGATCATTGAAATTGCTTTGGTTCCGTTCAACTATTCATCTGATGGGAGAATTTTTGAAGTACTTGAACCGTTCAATCAACTTCAACAACCGAAAAATGGCCCCATACCAGATGAAATCACACGGATCACCGGGATAACGAACGAGATGGTTGAGGGGCAACATATTGATGTATTGCGATTGGAAGAAATAGTTTCTCAGTCAGTAATAATCGTAGCTCATAATGCTAGCTTTGACCGAAAGTTCGCGGAGAACGCATTTGGTTTTTTTATAACTAAACCTTGGGCTTGCTCTATGTCCCAAATCCCTTGGCGTGATGAAGGCATGGAAGGTGGGAAGTTAGAGTATTTGGCAATGAAGAGCGGTTTTTTCTACGATGCACATCGGGCATCAACAGACTGCTACGCTGGCATTGAATTACTAGCTCGAAATCTACCAAAGTCAAAAAGACCTGCGCTGGCGGTTCTGATGGAAGAAGCGCGAAAAAGCACTCAGAGGATTTGGGCTGAAAGAGCTCCATTTGATTTCAAGGATATTTTGAAGGAGCGTGGATATCGTTGGAATGATGGAAATGATGGTCGTCCGAAAGCATGGAACTGCGATGTATCGATGGATGAGCTAAGCTCTGAATTATCGTTTCTCAGAAATGAAATTTACCAAAGGGAAGTTGACTTGCTCATAACTACTATTACAGCGAAGGACAGGTTTTCCGATAGAATATAGTTTTGTTTTTGGGTCAGTTATTCCCACAACATCGTTTGTACTTTCTACCACTCCCACGTATGCACGGCTCATTGCGCCCTACTTTATTACCGAAAGGCTGATTGTTGCCGTTACATGTAAATTCATTGCCACCGAACTGGCTTCTGCGTTCTTTCCAAAATTCATAAATTTCCTTGATGACAACAGGAAGAAATAGAGCACTCTCTTGTTTGACTTTCACAAGTTCTTCTGGTGTTCTATCAACGAACGAATTGCCATCCATATCTAGAAGAAGAGCCATAATCGGCGACATCAAGTACCTATCATCTTCAACTTTAAAGAGTTTCCCCCACTCATCTTCCCGCAGGCTAACTGCATCCATGAACCCCTCAGCCCAACCAGCCGCAATCATCTTGCCATCTGGTGATGAATATAGAATTGGTTCTAACGCTCCAGGCACATCATCTAATTGACTAATAATTTCATTATATCTCGCCATGATCGTGCCCAGAATACGTTCAGCTTGTTTCTTCGTACTAAAGGTTGGCTCTTCATCCTGCCATATACACGGTATCCATTCACTTGGCATGACCAACTCTGGGCCAACGACAAAGCCTATTAAAAAACCATCAAGCTCAGATATCTGCATGCAGTCTTAAGGTGCGTCATCCGACATAAGGAAATCATCAAGTTCACCCAGCATTTCCGTCGTGACTTTAAGTGATTTTAGCATCGTGGGTTCCAAAATATTAGAGTTATTTATTTCGTTTCAAACTGATGCACTATCTGCACTTAATCCAGCTTGGTATACATTGAGTTAGTTTCTAGAGCTGGAACAGATAGAGTAATTTGTCTGTTTGATGATGCTTCTTTTACCAATACAACATGTGGTAT
>JAPKAX010000214.1 GCA_028825025.1 Rhodospirillales bacterium
CCGCTCTTGAGATTTTAGGCCTAGAGGCTGATGTGGCGATTGGGTTAGATGATTCTGTTCATGGGGTTACGGCAGTTCAGCGGACCGGAATATTTGCCGTTGGCATAACCTCAGGGCAAACAGAAACTGAGCTAATCGCCGTGGGCGTAAATCTTTGTTGTATCGATTTTACGGACCCAAAATTACTTCAGACTCTTGAAGCACGCATTTAATCTATTTTTATATTACGATTTTGTGACACTTTTGTTGCAATGGGTCTAATATTAGTGCAGAAAATTAGATATTATTCAAAATATGCTTCGTTTGAACAAGCATCTATACATAGGGAGACGTGATTATGCGCTTATCAAAACTACTGCTTTCAACGGCTATAGGTACGGCTATTGCATTCAGTTTTTCAGTTGGTGAATCTGCTGCAAAAGGCAAAGTAAACTTGTATTGCTCTGCTCAAGAAGACTGGTGCCAGCTGATGGCAAAAGGGTTTGAGAAAGCCAGCGGTATTAAAGTCAATATGACGCGCCGTAGCTCAGGTGAAACGTTTGCTAAAATTAAAGCGGAAGCCAGAAATCCAAAGGGTGATGTATGGTGGGGCGGTACCGGTGACCCGCATTTGCAAGCCGCTGAAGAAGGTCTGTCAACCCCTTATACATCTCCTAATCAGGCTCAATTACAAGGCTGGGCTGTTGCACAATCTGATTCTGCGGGTGGCAAGACCATTGGTATTTACTCCGGTGCATTAGGTTATGGCTATAACGAAGATATTTTGAAAAAAAATAATCTTCCAGTTCCTGCGTGTTGGAAAGATTTGTTGAAGCCTGAATATAAAGGTCATGTGCAAATGGCCAACCCAAATTCATCGGGAACCGCCTATACAACCTTAGCGACGATGGTTCAGCTGTTTGGTGAAAAGGAAGGTTTTGAGTATATGAAAGGCCTTCATAAAAACATCAACCAATATACCAAATCAGGTTCCGCTCCTATTAAAGCAGCTGCACGTGGCGAGAATATAATTGGTATTGTTTTCATCCATGATGCGGTCAAACAAGCTGTAAAAGGTTTCCCAATTAAGTCCGTCGCACCCTGTGAAGGTACGGGCTTTGAAATTGGTTCTATGAGTTTGATTAAGGGTGGGCGTAATTTCGACGAAGCTAAAAAGTTCTATGATTGGGCTTTGACGGCTGAGACCCAATCGCGAGCTTTGGAAGTGAATGCATTTCAGGTGCCTTCAAACACAGGTGCAAAAGTATCGCCAAAAGCACCTAAGTTAGAAGAGATCAAGTTGATTAAATATGACTTCGTAAAATACGGAAGTTCAGCTGAGCGTAAGCGTTTGCTTAAAAAGTGGGATAATGAAGTTAAGTCACTCCCGAAGTGATTCTTACCACGTAATAGTGCCTAGGGTTTTATAATGAACAGAACTGTTCTTCTTTGGCTTGTTGTTGGCTGGATTGGGGTTTTAATTCTGCCATGGTATGTCATTGAAGATGGATTTTGGGGACTGGAATGGGTGTTGGATGGTTACCCATTTGATACCGATTATGGCCCCACTTGGGCGCACTTATTAGAAGGGGAAAAGGTGTGGTTGGCACCTATTCCCCTTTTTTTATTGCTTCCGTTTCTAACCGGTGGCCGTATAAAATCAGACCCTTTATATTCTAAAATTCTGATTGTTTCAGGGCTTGGGGGTTTAAGTTATATTGTCATCCAAGGGTTCATTGTTGGCATTGCCGGTTGGGAATATACATCCCTCGAATTGCTGTTTGGGCCGCTTGGACAAAAGCAATATGGTTTGGGCTATGGGGCCATTCTGGTCTCAGCCGCATTTTTATTTTTCACCACCCAAGGGATTGCTGCGCGGGGCGCGGTCAATGGCGATGTTTTTGTTGTTAGCTCCATTGGTTTCATTGTCGCGATTGTTGGCGCGTTTATCTTTTTCCCGGTTTCGCAAATCCTGATTAGCGCCTTACAGGACAACGAAGGTGTGTATTCACTGGGCGTGTTTTTAGAAAAATTCACTGACAAAAAAATCTGGGGACTGGATTGTTTGTACAGTACCGTTGGCTGTGGGGCGGCTTGGAATTCATTGTTTTTAGCTATTACCGTCGGAGCGACCACAACAGCCCTTGGGCTTGTATTTGCTTTAGTCGCGACCCGGTCCGGATTTAAATACCGCAAAGTTTTACGGGCCTTGACCATCCTTCCCATCATCACACCGCCGTTTGTTATTGGCTTGTCAATTATTTTACTGTTTGGTTTATCGGGCATTATGACGCAATTTTTTGGCGACGTTTTTGGCATCCAACCAACCCGTTGGGTTTATGGCTTGCCAGGAATTTGGATTGCCCAAATGTTGGCTTATACGCCGATCGCATTTTTGGTTATGATTGGGGTTGTTGAAGGCATTAGCCCGTCCATGGAAGAAGCCGCGCAAACGTTGCGGGCGGACCGGTGGAAAACATTTACGACCGTCTCGTTGCCGTTAATGCGCCCAGGTTTGGCCAACGCTTTTTTAATTGGTTTCATTGAAAGCATGGCCGATTTTGGCAACCCGCTTGTTCTGGGTGGAAATTTTGATGTGCTGTCGACTGAAATTTTCTTTGCCATTGTCGGCGCGCAAAATGATCAAGGTATGGCCGCCGTTTTGGCCTTTGTTCTTTTATGTTTCACACTTACCGCTTTTTATGCGCAGCGTCGAT
The DNA here is from genome assembly GCA_028825025.1 of Rhodospirillales bacterium. GTDB lineage: Bacteria > Pseudomonadota > Alphaproteobacteria > Rhodospirillales > Casp-alpha2 > JABMNT01. The sequence continues at coordinate 2,697 of JAPKAX010000214.1, forward strand.
GGCTGGGTAAAAAGTCGTATACAACGGTCACCGGCAAAGGCGATGGCGGCACCCATGCCTTGTTGCCCAATCGCTTGCGCTGGCCAATCTATACCGTCGCGTTTAGCTGGACCGGATTCACGATTGTTGTTTATTGCATGATTTTGTTTGGCGGTTTCGTCAATACGTGGGGCCTTGATCACACCTTTACCTTTAAGCACTATATCACCGCATTCTCTGTCAACTGGACCGATGGTGGGCTGCAGTGGACGGGGGCCGCATGGGATTCGTTCTGGACGACAATTTCAATCGCCACCATCTCCGCCCCGCTAACCGCAGCGGTTGGGTTATTGACCGCCTATATTTTGGTCCGCCAAACCTTCACCGGTAAAGATTTGTTCGAATTTGGAACCATGCTCAGCTTCGCAATACCCGGAACGGTGATTGGGGTGAGCTATATTCTGGCGTTTAACGTGCCGCCGATCGAGCTTACTGGAACCGGGGCTATTTTGGTTTTATGTTTTGTTTTCCGAAACATGCCGGTTGGGGTTCGGGCTGGCGTTGCAGCGATGTCGCAATTGGATAAAAGTTTGGATGAAGCATCCTTAACGCTGGGTGCGAACAGCTGGTACACGTTCCGCAAAATCGTATTGCCGTTGTTGCGTCCAGCGATTATTGCCGCATTGGTTTACAGCTTCGTTCGCGCTATGACAGCTATTAGCGCGGTTATCTTTTTGGTTAGCGCCGAATACGACATGGCCACCAGTTACATTATTGGCCGGGTTGAAAATAATGATTACGGCTTGGCCATTGCTTATTGTACGGTACTGATTTTCGTAATGTTGGCGGCTGTTTTGGTTTTTCAAGGATTGGTGGGCGAACGGAAAATGGGCCGCCGTGAACCTGAAAAAACGATAACCCCAGCATCAGCTAAAGCCATTTAAGGACGAGTCACATGGGAATTAAAAGTAAAGCCGCCTCCGTCACGTTCGATCACGTCACCAAAATTTACGGTGAACATGTTACCGCCGTTGATGACGTGTCGTTTGTGGTTGAAGCGGGAAAGTTGGTCACTCTGTTGGGGCCATCGGGGTGCGGTAAAACAACAACGCTCAGAATGATCGCTGGGCTCGAGATGGCCAACACAGGTCGTGTGTTAATTGGCGATCAAGATGTCACTATATTGCCCGCCACGGACCGCGATGTCAGCATGGTGTTTCAATCCTACGCCCTGTTCCCACACATGACGGTTGGCGAAAATGTGGCCTATGGGTTGAACGTATCTGGAATGGCGAAAGATGAAGCTAAAAGCCGGGCCGAAGATGGTTTAAAGTTGGTTGGGTTGTCTGGATATGGAGCTAGGTTGCCCAGTGAATTATCAGGCGGCCAACAACAGCGTGTTGCTGTTGCAAGGGCCTTGGTTTTAGAGCCACAGGTTTTGTTATTCGATGAGCCGTTATCGAATTTAGATGCAAAATTACGCCGCCAAGTGCGCGAAGAAATTCGCGATATTCAAAAGAACTTAGGATTAACCGCAGTCTACGTCACCCACGATCAAGAAGAAGCCTTGGCCGTATCGGACCGGATTATTGTTATGAACAATGCGGTCATTGCCCAAGAAGGCACGCCGCGTGATCTTTATGAAAAACCGGCTGATTTGTTTGTTGCTGATTTTATCGGCGATGCGAATTTGGTCGATGTGCAGATTAAATCTGTTTCGGGTGAGTTGGCAGAAGTGGAAATGGCTTCGTTGCAGTTATCGTTGCCGCACCGGGGTCTAAAATCGGGCGCGGCCCATGCGGCAATCCGGCCTGAATCATTTTTGGTCTCAACCGATCAAAGTTCGGAAGGCATTTCAGGAACCATCGGTAAAGCAGTTTATCTGGGCAACCACATGGAATATTTGATCACCACAGATTTAGGTGACTTGTTTGTTGTGGCGTCTGACGTGGTCAACACCATTAGCCCCCAAACCGGCGTCAAAGTAACGCTGGCGAGCCATGGCGTGACGTTAGTCGGGAATTAAACGCCGATTTTTGTCAGCCACGTTTCGATTAAAAAACGGGCGATGGAATCTTTTCGGGGCAGGTGGAACTTGGTGTCGTCGTCGCCCCATTCCCCAAACGTCCGTAAATCAGGTGCATCGAACCAACCAGCCGCTTCAATTTCGTGCTCGTCTACTTGAATGTCGGTGGTGGTGGCTTCACCCCAAAATCCCAACATGATTGACGCCGGAAAAGGCCATGGCTGAGACGCTTGATAGGTTACGTTTTTTACGCGAATTCCGGCCTCTTCATGAACTTCGCGGGCAACGGCTTCTTCTAAGCTTTCTCCGGGTTCAACAAATCCAGCCAGCGTTGAATAATTACCCTCAGGCCAAATCGCTTGGCGACCCAATAAACATTGCGCCGGGCCGGATGTCGGTTGATGGGTGATCAGCATGATGACAGCCGGGTCAGTGCGCGGGAACGAGGGCGCGCCGCATTCGGTTGAGGTGCACTTTCGCATATGACCGCCTTCGTGGGACTTGCTTGGAGCACCACAAACACCGCAATGCTGATGGCGCTTGTGCCAAAACAACATGCCCCGTGCATGAGCTAATAAGGATGATTCATCTGCTCCCAGCAAAGGCCCGACTTGGCGCAAATCAACAAAATCGCCTTTATAGAACAGCGCATGCGCGGGCTCTTCTTCCAAAGATGAAATGTCGGCTGCAAAATATGCAACGTCACCGGAAATGCCTAAAAGAGTTGTTTGGTGCGCGAGTTCTAGAATTTCGTTCGCATCAGCGCGATCAACAACGCGCGATTTAGGCGCACTGGATAAATCATCAACCAGATTTTTACTGCGCCAAACAGGCACAATTTGGGTTTTTGGGTGGGACAGTTTGGCTGAGATCCAGTCTTCGTCCTTGCGGAAAAGCCCGGCGCGGTCCAAATGACCGCCTGCATATCTAATAAAAGGTTTCATGGGCGCTAACTTGGCATAGCAGGCCAGCCCCCGCAACCGGAGACACTAAAAAAGAATCTGCCTTAAAATCTTCCATATATAGATAAAAAAGGGCTCGTTCCTCAAGATTTTGTGTTATAT
>JAPKAX010000215.1 GCA_028825025.1 Rhodospirillales bacterium
GCATCCACTTATAAAACCAGTCTCGACTGTTCAAATAAACCGATCCACTTCTCATTGATTTAAATGCAATAACGGGCTGGCTTGAGATGTTTATCCTGAGAAGATACTTCTGCTAGTCCTCAATTGCCCTTACCCTCCTTTTAAGGAGGAAAGATACTCAATACGTTATGATGTTTTTGGGGCTGCTATATCGAATAAACCATGTAGAAGCGATCTTGCCTCTAAATTATGACTAATCGTATAAGTTTTATCGACCGTTTCTCCGTCATTGCTGAGAGGGAGGCGCAAAAATCGTATGAGATCATTTCGCTCGTACTTACACTTATAGCTTCTATAATAGAATGGGTCGCACAGCTGCATTTTATCACTTCTTCGTATTCTTTTATGTTTTTATCGCGAATTGATTTTGGTCTGTAATCTAATACAAGATTTCCAGAATAATTGATGTTTTGCAGGCGTGTCCGACCCGTTCCTCAAAAGCAATGTCTTAATTCAAATGGGTCTTGATTTACAACGATTACGATGTTCTAAAAAAGGACTTTAGAGGGAAGTCTTAAAGCTTAAACTACCCCCACGCAGGAGAAATGCGGTATTTAGGTAAAGTTTTATAGCAAATGAAAAAAGTAGACAGCTCTTCAGGTAATGTTTCAGGTGTTACGGTATTAAAGTAAAGTTTATATTTCATTATTTTTTTTACATAAATTACGATATATTTCAAGCTGCATTAAGTGTTGCGTTCGATTTCTCGAATAGAGCTATGTTTTTGTCTATATCATAGGTTTGTTCAGTTAAATATTCTGGATCCCATTCGCTTCGGTGTGCACTATAAAAGTCTCCGCCATAAACGTGTAGTGCTGCGGTTAAGCGGGGGATTGGGTTGGTTACGGAATGTATGACGTCTTTCCCTAAGGGAGCTGTTTCTCCTACGCTAAGTTCTTTTGCACCCGCAGCTTCAATCCGCCCGTTCGCATCGCCCTTAATTTTGCGCCAAAAAATATTATCTTCGCGGCCTGTATAAATGCCAATAACCGCCCACATGGAATGATCATGTGGCATTAATGTCATTTGTGGGCCCCATACTAAGTTTAAGATTGTCAGTTCTTTTGAGTTATAAAGCTTAAAAACGCCCGCACGTGTCGGATCACCCATGGCTTTTAAGACTGCCGCGGGGTCACTAGCAGCCCGCTCAACAATTTCACGTACAGCTTTATGGTTATCGTCTTCTTTCCGCGCCTTTAGGCATTCTTCGGTGAATGCTTCAATCTCAAACATCGTATTTCCCTTGGTTCTGTTTTATTCTGCTGCAGCCAAATTTGACGGCTCGTTGTTTATGTAAGATTTGAGCAACGGATCCTGACGTGCGGCTACCTTTTCAATGTTATCTATTTTGACATGCCCAAAACCACGAATATCGAGCGCTAATGAGGCTAGCTCAACGGCTGATGCATGGTTAGTGTAGGTTAGAGTTTCAAGCAACTGCTCAATTAAGCTCCGGTAATCTTTGATCAATTGCCGTTCTATTTTGCGCTCATCTGTGTATCCGAACGGATCGAATGTTCCGCCGCGTAACCCTTTGAACGATGCCAACACTTTAAGGGCGGGGAAAACCCATGACCCAAATTCGCGTTTGATCAAATGTCCTGTTTCAAGATTGCGGGGAGATATGATCGGGGGGGCTAAGTGGAACTTTAATTTACCCCCGTCTTGAAACTGTTTACTCAAGGCTTCTTTGAAATTACCGTCCGTATATAGGCGTGCGATTTCATATTCGTCTTTATACGCCATCAACTTGAAAAGGCTTTTCGAAACCGCATCTGATAAACCGGTGTTGCCGGGGATAGCGACGGATTCTGCGATCCGGACATGCTCAATAAATGTGACATATTTATCTGCATACGCTTCATTTTGATAAGCAATGAGGTCGTTTGTTCTTTGCTCTACAAAGCTTAAGTTTTGGTCCGATGTTGCTGCAGGAAGAGAGGGTGCAATAATGCGTTGAACTGCAGCCATATCGTGGGCGGCGCGGCGCCCCCACATAAATGCGCGTTTGTTAAACTCAACTTCAACACCGTTCAAATCGATAGCCGCTTCAATGGCCTCTATTGAGACCGGCAGAAAACCTTTTTGGAAGGCATACCCAACGACAATCATATTAGCAGCAATTGTATTGCCCAAAACGACTTCTGCTAGTGATGTTGCGTCGAATAGTTCTGTGTTTTTATCCCCCGTCGCCAATTTGATTGCATCAACTAAAGCTTGGTCTGGAAACTCTAAATCTGGATCGCTGGTGAAATCAGAAGTCATGATTTCATGGGTGTTAACAATCGCATGGGTTTGCCCGTCATGGAGCTTACCCAGCGTCTCGAAGCTTCCGGACGTGACTAAATCACAGCCTAAAAGTAAATTCGCTCCGCCAGCAGAAATCCTAACGGCATGCAGTTTTTTAGGGTCGTCCGCGAACCGAAGGTGCGAATAAACCGCACCGTTCTTTTGCGCCAATCCAGCCATGTCGAGAACGGTAATGCCTTTATTTTCCATATGAGCGGCCATTGATAAAATAGCGCCAATCGTCACAACGCCAGTGCCGCCAACGCCGGTAACAACAATCGAATACGGGTCCTCACATGAAGCTTGAGCAGGCAAGGGAAGGGCTTCGAACGGAGCGTCTTGTAACGCTTGTCTTTTGCGGGGTTCAGCACCTAGAACAGTAACAAAGCTTGGGCAAAACCCATCCAAGCATCGGAAATCCTTGTTACACGCCGATTGGTTTATAGCGCGTTTACGGCCCAAATCCGTCTCGACAGGCATGATTGATACGCAATTTGACTGAACACCGCAATCGCCACAGCCTTCACATACCGCTTCATTGATAAACACCCGTTTTGACGGGTCGGGAAAAAGTCCACGCTTGCGACGGCGGCGTTTTTCAGCGGCACAGGTTTGATCATAAATCAGAACACTGACACCTTTAATTTGGCGTAATTCTTTTTGTAAACCATCTAGATCATCGCGGTGGTGGAATGTTACACCGGAGGCAAAGTTGGCATTAAGCGGGTATTTGTCGGGCTCATCCGAGACAACAATAACCCGTTTAGCTCCTTCAGCTGAAACCTGTCGGCTAATGATGGCGGGATCAAGCGGCCCATCCATGGTTTGTCCGCCGGTCATGGCGACAGTATCGTTATAAAGGATTTTATATGTAATGTTTACTTTAGCGGCTACACTGGCGCGGATCGCCATGATACCTGAATGGAAATAGGTGCCGTCGCCTAAATTGGTGAACACGTGCTCTGTGTCGGTGAACGGAGATTGGCCAATCCATGAAACACCTTCCGCCCCCATGTGGGTGAACGTTGAGGTGTTTCGATCCATCCAAATGACCATGTAGTGACAACCAATCCCGGCTAAAGCGCGTGATCCTTCAGGGACTTTTGTAGATGAGTTATGCGGGCAACCTGAGCAGAAGTAAGGGATACGCTGAACCGGGGTTTTATGCTCAAGAAGGGTCCGTTCTTTTGCTTCCAGAAAGTTTAGGCGTTTGGTAATCGATGGACTTTCGTGAAAATTTTGAATTCTGTCAGCAATCACGCGGGCAATGCGGGCTGGTGTTAATTCACCGGCCGACGGTAAAATCCAATCGCCAGCTTCATTAAATTTACCAATAACACGGGGCCGTACATTTGGATTCCAATTGTAAAGCTGCTCTTTAAGTTGGTTTTCAATAACCGCGCGTTTTTCTTCAATGACTAGAATCTCATCTAATCCTTCAGCAAATTTACAAATGCCATCGGGTTCCAACGGCCAAGGCATGCCCACTTTATAGAGACGTATACCAATGCGTTCGGCTTCATCCTGATCAATACCCAAATCATTTAGCGCTTGTAGGGTATCCAAATAACTTTTGCCTGTAGACACAATACCGAAACGTGGCTTTTTGCTGTCCATTGTTGTGTAATTAATTTTATTGGCCCGGGCAAAAGCAAGGGCTGCATAGATTTTGTGCTTTTGGAGACGAAGTTCTTGATCAAGGGCTGGGTCGGGCCAGCGGATATGCAACCCATCATCGGGCATTTCAAAATCAGTTGGAATTACAATTTTGACGCGGTCTGTATCAACATCAACGGATGCGGAAGTATCTATATTGTCGGTAATGCATTTCATTCCAACCCAACAGCCTGAATAGCGCGACATCGCCCAACCGTAGACCCCAAAATCCAAAATCTCTTGGACATTGATTGGGTTTAAAATGGGGATGTTCGCATCCATCAATGCGTGTTCAGACTGGCTTGGCACTGTCGATGATTTGCAGGCTGGGTCATCACCGGCCAGAACCAAAACACCGCCATTTGGTGCGGTTCCTGCGAAATTGGCATGGCGAAAAGCGTCTCCTGAGCGGTCAACGCCTGGGCCTTTTCCATACCACATGCCGAAAACGCCATCGTAATTGGAATCTGGGAATAAATTAATTTGCTGTGTGCCCCAGACAGCAGTAGCGGCTAAATCTTCATTTACAGCTGGGTGGAACTTTATATGGTGGGCCTTTAATAGATGCTTGGCATTATTAAATTCTTTATCCATCCCACCTAATGGCGAGCCCCGGTATCCTGATACATAACCGGCTGTATTTAAACCGACTTGATCGTCGCGTTGGCGTTGCATTAGTGTTAGGCGAACGAGGGCCTGTGTACCTGTAAGGAAAATACGGCCTCGTTTTAAGGTGTATTTATGATCAAGTGATACGTCGAGTAAGCCCATTAGATAACCCCATTGAATTTATGTATTAACATTTAATTTGAATCCAATGTACCCTTCGGGACTAAGAGGTACAATCGTCGAAATGAAAACTTTTCAAATTTGAAAGAATTTAAGGCTGTTTTCCTGATTTATGGCTATTTATAACCCGTATATTGTGATTTCAATTATAACATTACTATTCACGTATGGTGAGGCGATATATAAAACCCCAATGGGGTATCCGCCTTTAGGTTTATAATAGCTGAAGTGTAGAGTGTTTCTATTATCTAAAGCACATATTTAAAACTACCCTGTGCGGGCTCGCCATGCTTGCTCTGTGATGACGTTGCCAAATAATGAACGTGGGTTTTGGTTTTTAAACAGGTCTTGGCTTGATTTTATAGTATCAACGGGTAAGCCCGTTTCGTGCTGAAATCGCAATGATGCAGCTGTGTTATCCATAATTAACGTCGACGAACCGCGTGGCTTCAACTTGTTGGAATCGTTTGAGTCTCTGAGGAATAAATTGACCTGTCGTTCTTGGTTATGGCCCCGGTCAAAATAAAATCGTAAATCTGGGAAGATGTTTTACTCTATGCCTGGGTGCGCTGCTTGGTTATAAAAAGCATTTTGAAAACTGAAGGCATCATATTTTTTAACGAGTGACTTGAATGTCGGATGAAACCCCTTGTCGCTATCCGACAAGGGAATGATGATCGGGGATGAAAATATCAAATTAACACCAAATGCGGTGAACTGGCTATCCGCCTGAGGCGTTTTTGAATAAATATGTTTCTATGCCCTACGAACGCATTGTACGTAAGAAGGAGTTCTTATTTTAGCGGTAAATGTTACTCCTTCATAAATACTGATAATCGGTTTTGATGGGGATGAATCCCAAGCAAGGTACGGGTCAATGGGAAAGGGAGTATAACTTATATTTAGGGTATTTGTTATATCAACGATTATTCACACATGTTGCTGAAAT
>JAPKAX010000216.1 GCA_028825025.1 Rhodospirillales bacterium
TGAAGCATTTAGTTCTGTGCCGGATTGAACGCAGACCACCCCGGCTGGATATGACAGTTTACCCATATCTGCCAAAAGCCCATGTCGCGGTCACATCCCCCGGCGATTACATGGCGCTTCTGTCAGGAGGCCAGTCATGACAGGCACGCCCCAACTGTTGCTGGCCCATCATCTGAAGAGCCTGCGTCTGCCGACTTTCCTGCGCGAGTATGACAAGGTCGCCAAGCAATGCGCGGCAGAAGGTATCGATTATTCCCGCTATCTTTTGCGCCTCGCCGAACTGGAGCTCATCGACCGGGAGCGGCGTATGGTGGAACGGCGGATCAAGGCTGCGAAGTTCCCCGCCACCAAAAGTCTCGACAGCTTCGACTTCAAGGCCATGCCCTCGTTGAACAAGATGCTGGTAATGGAGCTGGCGCGCTGTGATTACATCACCCGCAACGAGAACGTCATCGCCGTGGGAAACAGCGGGACCGGCAAGACGCATGTCGCTCTCGGCCTTGGGCTGGCAGCCTGTCAGAAGGGTCTGGCTGTCGGCTTCATCACCGCATCGGCTTTGGTCCATGAACTCCTCGAAGCCCGAGACGAGAAGCGCCTGCTGCGTCTGCAGAAGCAACTGAGCAAATACAGCCTGCTGATCATCGATGAACTGGGATATGTGCCGCTATCGCCAACCGGCGCAGAACTGCTGTTTGAGGTCTTCTCACAACGCTACGAGCGCGGATCAACCATCGTAACGTCTAATCTGCCGTTCGATGAATGGACCAGTACCTTCGGATCTGAACGCCTAACAGGCGCGCTTCTTGATCGATTGACCCACCACGTCCACATCTTGGAAATGAACGGTGAGAGCTACCGCCTCAAACACAGCCGACAATCGCGCAAGGCCTGAAGCGCAAACACCGCACCCCGGTTTGACCACAAGCCCGCAAAGCTTCGTTGCTTTGTGGGGGCACTCCGCCGTGCGGGCCCATGGACAAACCTAAACCCAACAAGCTGGCGCAGTTTTACTCCGGCCAGATCCAGCCAAATGGTGTACTTTCTCTCCGGCGTTCGGTGCAGTTTTGGTCCGGCGTTGACAGTCCCAAGCGATAACCAACAGAGGAGAAGATTTTACCAACCAGCGGGTATTGCTGCAATTTGGTTGAAAGCGTTGAGTCATCTTCATAGTGAATAAATTGATTGCTGGCATATTCTTCGATGTCTTCTGCCCAAAAGTTTTTGAAGCCAGTCATAGAAAAGGATTTTAGCCTTTGAAGTTTACGTTTAGGAATAGGACCTTGCCAGATGTGACTTGCGATTAGAGTGAGTTTAAACTTATCTTCCACACTAATGATCCCCTTTCGAAATATGAGTTTAAACCCACATAAAAACTACAATTAACCAAACGAGAAAGTGAAGCATTTAAAATTTTTTGCACATGTATTTTTGCAATGATGACAGGATGATGGCGGCATTTACTATTATCAAGATCATACCAAATCCACGATTTTGCGTCTCGCTTCGCTATCACCCTCGATATAGCGCTGCGTGACGGCTAATGACGAATGACCTGCCAATATCTGCACATCTCGGATTGAACCACCTACCGTGCTTATTTGGCGTGCTGCGTTCGTGATAAAGGTGCGCCTACCGCTATGTGACGAGCAACCCAGCAAACCCAAGTCATGATACCAGCGCTTAAACATATTCACGACAGCTTGCGCTGATGTATGAGCAGACCTTTCGGTCGTGATGACGTAAGCACTCTCTAATGCGAAACCTCTTCGCTCTTTCGCAATTGAAAGCATTTGAACCAGATTGGCGTGAAGCTGTTTATTCAGTGGAACAACTCGTCCTGATTTACCCTTAGAGGCGACATCAGTCAGATGAATAGCATTACCAATCTGCCCGTCTGCATCTACCACCATAGCCCATTTCAAATTAGCGATCTCTTTTGCTCGAAGTCCTGCTCTGACTGACAGTAGAAATACCGTCTGATCTCGAAGCCCGTGTCTCCTTGATAACAGAAAAGCTGTTACTGAGTTCGCTTGTCCTTTTGTAAGGATTTTCGCCTGTTTTCCTAAAGCCATCCTAAATCTCTCATTATATTAAGTTACTGAAATATAATAATATAATTAGTAAATATCGTACACGGCTGGATGGGAAAAACTAACAGATTCAGATCAATGGCTTAGACGGACTGATTATCAAATATCTATTAGATCATCAGTGATTGCGGACAAATCTTGAAACTACGTTCGTCCTAAATTTCGAACAGTTGTCGGAGTATTCTGAATACCTAGAGGTTAGTTAAAAGGAGATAGATATGACCTTTCAAAATACAAAAATTACCAAGTCAACAAATTTCGAAATCATCGTCGAGGATCAAAAAGTGTATTTTTCGGATTATCCGGATTTTCCACTTTTTGAAAAAGCCATTTTTCCTGATGCAGCATGGGAACAAATGGAAGTCGATTTTTACAACCTTTGCGCCACAATCACCCAAGGTACCAAACATCTGGCACAACAATACGACTATCTACAGCGAGAGTTTAAAGATCTTAACACATCGATTTCACGCTCAACATTGTTGAGAGATCGTAAAGAAAATGACGACAAACTTTACGCTAGATATCAACAGCTAATAGATCCGTCGTATGAGACACCACCATTGGAGCAAGACATCTTAGACCTAAGCTTTTCGGATCTACATAACTTTGTGAAATACATTTTGAGCCAACCAGACCCAATCGATGAATATTTTGATGGTCGAGTTAATCTGTTGGTTTCAGCGTTGTATGAACAAGGTTATGATGTGGATCCATGCGTTGGGGAAATCACGAAGGTATCTACAGCCGAGTTTTCCCAGGAAACTCACCACTAGAAACAGCTTTGCAAACAGCGTAACCCTTCTTTAAATACCTCCGCACTTGACGAATTTGCCCCTCGTCATAGCGGAGGTTTCCTTTTTTGTCGGTCATTGGATCAATTTGAAGAAGGTATGGCGTCCATTTTGACCTTGGACGAGATCGCAGTCGGTTTACAACCTCTGTGACGAATGCCGTATTCACAGCAGGCTTACCCAACTCTTGCCAGATCCCATACATCAGCTGGATTTCATAAAGAACCTTACCCCTGATCTCGACGCCTTGCGTAAAGCTATATTGACCAAATGCGGCACTGAGCGACTTTACAGAAGCAGGATCAATCCCCTGTTCAATGAGACGAGCCCTTTGCTTATCTTCGATCAAGGCTTTTACGTCGACAATTGTCCGAGAGGCCGGCTGATTAAGAGGGATTGCTATATAAAGCACGTTATCAGCAGATGTGATCCGCTCAACTTCTTTGACATATGTCTGCCCGAATAACTGCTTATGGTCTTGCCACCAAGGGTCAAACTTCCAATTTCGCACATCGCCCCAATTCGCATAGAAGGGGGACGATGCCTTCAAATCATTAGTTAGATCATCTTCCTTATGGGCCATTTTCAAAAACTCAAACCAAAGTCGGTACAGTTGTGTATTAGATTTGATTTGAGGTTGTTTCATTAGATTACCGTAGATGATGTAACTTGTGAGGACACACTACCAATTTGTTTTCGTGTTGCAACGAGCCCATCGAGTAAGTGCATAATTGCACTTAACAATTTATCCGCCTTCTGATCCAGAGTTGTGCTGTTAACTGATGTTTTCAAGGTCTGCTTTGCCTTGTTATAACTTCGAACAGCATTATTGCCGTTCTTACGTCCTTGAAGGGCATAAGCCGCAACAGCGCCTTTTTTAACGACGGCTTCATCAAGGTCCTGCTGCTCAGCCATAAAATTTTTAAAACTTTTCATGTCGTCCTCAATAGGATTATTGAAACCTGACCAGAGCGATTGGACATGTGTTTAGCAGTCTTGATTAATTCATCAGCTCTTGATGGATCATAAGGTTCAATAACCTCAATTTGGGTTATCCTTTGCTTTTGTAAGGTCCTGATGAGTTCAGGTTTGGTCTTAGGACTTAATTGTTCAGATATCATGATTGCTACCATCGTCAGAAAACCAATTTAATGGCTCATAAAGGTCTTCTTTAGATGCCTTAATGAAGTCTCTAATCATCCTGTTCATTTCAGCCGTCATATTGCTCCGTAATTGGTGACAGGTTTCTTCAAATTGCATTTTGAGCCCTGATCGGATCCTAAAGTTCATAAGGAATATTTCTTGGTTCATATTGATCTCCTTGGTTAATAAATCTTGTAAATATTAAGGTTATTTATTTTAGATTACTTATCTGTCCCTTCGGGACGAATGATCCATAGGATCATTCAATATAATGTATTTATCATCAAATATTAATGTTTTTTTAATCATGTATTATTGTGGAATTGTTATTGGACACACTTCACCTTCCGACAGGTGAGGCATGTCCAAATGGCTTGTGTCTATCGCCTTCGTTCACATCCCATTAGAGCAACCCGTTAAAATCGGGAAAGGGCGGTTGGCCGGTCTCCTTTTATGCTCCGCTTCAAGCCAGCGGTATAATTGATCAGCCAATGGGACGACTTTGATCAATCATCGAAGGTTACAGTGTTGCAGCGCCTTCATCGTGACGGGAATGTTTTAACAGCCAATCCGCCTTTGCTGTCGTAATGCCCAAGTTGCCTTGGTGGGTCCTATACTGAGATTATCTGCACCCGGCTCCATTCAAGTCGCTCGGTTGCTCAACAGGTTTGACGTCCAAATATGTAATGTCTTTGTCTGACACAGTTATTTATAAGAGTTTGGCGTCACGATCCTACAAAAGTGCGAATAAAATGAAAAAAAGGACCCTTTTCGGAGTCCTTTTCTAATAATCATTTAGGCTAAAGTTAGGCTGCTTGATTGGCCTCACTTGAAAGCTGCGCTGGCATTTCTTCAGCAAAGAATTCTTCACCAAATCTTGTCAGATTTTCAATTCGCCTAGCTTCGTCAAAACGACAAGAAATTTGGGTCTCAATCACCGCAAGAGTATTTGCGCTATCAAAATGAATTTCGTTGTGAAAGCGCACAAAATATTCAGTCACTAAAAAATTGCGTATTTCTTTGAAACGTTCAGTCTGAATTGTTTGGAAATCTTTAAACAACTCATCGGGCATTCCATCTTGATTAGCCAGCTGTAGCCGCATGTCTGAGCGTTTTTTCATCAGATCCAAAGCTTCACCAAATTTCTTAAAAACTTCTTTTTCCAAATTGATAATTTTTTGATCTTCTAATTTCATTTTCTTCTCCATTATTGATTTTCTATAATTAGATTACAAGCAATGGACGATTAAATTCAGGACAACAGTTGATGCTACTTTTGTCCGACTTTAAAAGGGATACGTCCCTTTTAAATTTTTTGATGAACTTTGGTTCGAAGTTTTCTTGATGGACGAACAATGTCAGGGGTCAAAATATGACCATAAAACTTTTCGATCATTTCAACAGAGGTTCCCATATTCTTGGCGAGAATGTAGGGATTATTGTCAGCTTGAAGCCCATCAAGCGCAGGCACAGCAAACGGCCCAAAGGTTTCATATGGGAACCTTATAACTGCCTTTGAGCTCGTTGAACCAATGTCGACACCTAATTTAAGTTCCACCAGTCGACCAGATGGATTTGACGTCTGATACACACCCAATGCTAGGCTCAGGACTCATAACCAGAATAGGACGGTGGCCGCGAGAGCGATTGCAGA
>JAPKAX010000217.1 GCA_028825025.1 Rhodospirillales bacterium
GACAATTAGGTATCTGAAGAATTGTGGTCGGTATAGTTAAAAGTGAGCATGAAACGCTGCAAACAATTAAGTGATATTGGTGGCCGATTGATAAATTATATATCCACCAAGGACCAACGTCCATACACCCACGCCCCCTTGAATTCCTCGGTTCGCCCAGGTTAATGCAGCCGCTGAACGGCTTAATGGTATTGCAATTACTGCAGAAAGAGCCGCCATCCCTAATACAGAACCGACACCAAACAACGCAACATACCCCAACCCGACATGTGGGCTTGATACGGTTTGAGTTGTCAGTAACAACAAAGCTGCTGACCCTGCCATTCCATGCATCATCCCAATCAGCAAGGTTCGCCAGGGCAGTTTATTTGAATGCTCATGATTATGGGGCAGTTTTTCATGTGCACCTGTTTCTCCTGTATGGGAATGCGCGTGAAGATGTTCCTTTGCTGCATTATGGCTATGGAAATGGAAATGAACCCGCTCTTTGATCAATTGAACCAGTAAGTTCCCGCCTAATAAAACAAGTACAACACCAACAGCGACTTCTAACCAAGCAGAAACCGTTTCAGATATTTCAATACCCAAATACAATGCCCCACCGGCAATGAACATTAGCGTGATCGTATGGCCAATCCCCCAAAGGGCACCATGTGATATGATTTTACGCGGTGATGATTGTCGAACTGCTATCGCTGATACAGCGGCCACGTGATCAGCTTCAAGTGCATGCTGCATCCCAATCAATAAGCCAAGAGCAAGGATAGAAAACATAATGTGTTAATCCTAATTCAATCGATGCACGTTTTAGCACCAAAACAGTATGAAGGGTATATCTGGGCAATGGTTCTGAGTCTATAGGTCCACTTCAAACATTACCCTTAAAAAACTGATATTTTGTTCGCTTGCAAACCCTTGAGGTTAGGAAAGTTCAAGCAACACATCAATTGTTTGTAACAAAGCCACGTTGTCGACGGGCTTCCCAATATAAGTATCACATCCCGCTTCGTGTTCCGCATCACGATCGCCTCTAGAAACATGTCCAGACAACGCAACAATTGGAATTCCTTGAGCAATATCTCCGCTTTTCAGCTCCTCAATGACTTCCCAACCGGTTTTTACAGGTAGACACATGTCCGTAATAATAAGATCGGGGCGTTAACAGTTTGCAATATCAATAGCAGCCGCACCATCTACTGCCTCAATAACTTGATGGCTCGCACTTTCTTGGACAATAACTAGCCCTTGACAAAAGTTCTAATCATCTAGAATTAGAATTTTTGCCATAATTATAATTCCTAATCAAAGAAGCCTGTTATTTTAGTTGGATTTATTCCGAAGAACGAATCTTCCATCAATAAAATTTTCAAAAATGCCGTCAATCTCAGGATGACTAATGGGCTCATCTTGTTCATCATCATCAACTAAGTTCTGTTCTGAAACATATGCCACATATGGGGCTTTATCAGGCGCTACCGCAAACAGGTGATAAAACGGCTGATCTCTTTTTGGCCGAACATTCTCCGGAATACTCTTGTACCATTCCTCAGAATTAGCAAAGACGGGATCAACGTCAAAAATGACCCCGCGAAAACCAAAAATTCGATGTTTCACCTGATTGCCAATAGGGTATTTTGCCTTGGAATTAACACGCGGCAAAGCAACTTCAGTGGTGGTCGTTTCTAAATCCATATTAATTATCTGCTGTTTCTATTAAAAGGTAAAACCGTAAATTGGGAGCCGAGCCCCCCATTACGTGAACATCTTCATATATACGTGAGGCCACTAAGACCTTTTATAAGTGCTATGCAGCAATCCCGCCAGAACGCCAAACTGTGGTTTCCTTACAAGATGGGCATACTCTTTCGCCGATATGACTAGATAAAAAATCGTTATGGCACATTAAGCACTTACGATTCTTTTTTACGTGTTCTCTATCGGATTCTGGTTTCTTCGTATCTACGCGCCGCGACGCCATTATGCTGCCTCCTTCAATGCAAATTCTACTTCACTACGACGCTTCAAGAGCAGCGCGCCGAGCGCTAACAATTCTGCCGCCTCATCAAAGTACACACTAGAAAGTGTTGGCGAAGCCATCTCAGCTGTACCTATCATTTCGCCTGCTGTTTCCTTGATGTATCGGATCAGGTCTACATTATACATCTATTTCTCTCCAAATTTCAAATTTGAAGTTTATGTACACTAAATCAATTTCAGATGCGACAATTATTTTTGTGCGGTGCAGTATTTTTTAACTTTCATACAAATACTCGTCAATAATATGTCATTTTTCCTATTATTTGAATATATATTCAATAGAAATCATCTGATAATTATCGAACCATCAGAATCAATCTATCATTTCTTTTTTTGCAACGATGCTGAAACTAACGCAACAGGAACCAAACCATCCAAATAAGCTTCACGTTCCATGCATGCGCCCAAAAGGGCATGCGATGTTTTAGAATGCCTTATTAAAAACAGTCAACGCACTTTATCTCTGCTTGTTTTCTTAAAGTTATGTCGTTTTCCCGAATTCATTTCTTATTCTACTTATCCCCGTTCAAGTGGGGTTGAGTAAACTTTAGGCTGGTAGCCTTTAACAGAGCCTGAATCGTTATGGTTAATTTTTGAGTTTTTTGACGCGTAATCGGGTACGCCCATAAACAACAGCTCTGCACGCCTCAACAATCGACTTTGCATCAATTCGATATGTTTTATAAAGATCAATGGAATCCCCTGATTGGCCGAAATGTTCTACGCCTAAGCTTTCAGTTCGTTGACCACGAACAGCCCCCATCCATGCTAATGAAGCCGGGTGCCCATCAATAACTGTAACCAACCCCGCTTGGCGCGCAAGGGGTGCCAATAAGTCTTCAACATGGGATTGAGCGTCTAATTCTCCCATTTGCCGTGCTTTTTGAGCAGCGTTCCATCCGGCATTCAGGCGGTCTGCAGATGTAATTGCTAACAACCCAGCACCCGGATGCGTATTAATTATTTCCTGCCAAGCCTTATTGGCTTCGGGTGCCATAACGCCTGTGTATGCGATGGCCAAATCGGCACCGGTTTCAGGCTCTTTTATCCAATACCCACCCGCCAGAATGTCTGATCGCTGCTTTTCACTTAAAGTGCGCGCTGGTTGTTCAAGCACACGGGTTGAAAGACGCATATACACAGAGCCTCCTTCGGCATCCCGTAACCAAGCAATTTTTTGCTCACCGTTTCCATCGCGTTGAACATAATCAAACGCCCATTCTATAATAATCGCCAATTCATCGGCATAGGTTGGCTCGAATGTAGCCAAGCCATCCTGAGACATCCCAATCAGCGGCGTTGCGATCGATTGATGTGCGCCCCCTTCTGGTGCCAAAGTAATACCTGATGGTGTTCCCACAACAATAAAACGGGCATCTTGGTAGCAGGCATAATTTAGCGCATCTAACCCACGCGAAATAAATGTATCGTATAGGGTCCCAACCGGAATCAATCGGCCTCCGAACAGTTGCTCAGACAGTCCCATAGCAGCAAGCATCAAAAACAGATTGCTTTCAGCAATTCCGAGCTCTAGGTGTTGGCCGGAGGGTGATTTCTCCCACTTTATTGGGGACGCCACCTTTTCAGTCCGAAAAGCGTCTTTATGTTCTTGGCGTTGAAACAAACCACGCTGATTAACCCAACCCGATAAATTAGTTGATACAGTCACATCGGGGCTTGTTGTCACAATACGCGCAGAAAGGTCGTCATCGCGCTTACCCAACATGTTCATAACTTTACCGAACGTTATTTGGGTTGACGTTTTTTTATCACCCGTCGGGGCAATGGCTTGAACCGGAACCGGTGCAGACCGACGCTTTGGTTTCTCTCGCTTAGCAAAGGGTACATCATCGAGAAACCGTTGCAACACGTCGCCTTCAACATCTAATCCGCTGAAAAGGTCCCATTCCGTACCGTCTTCAATATTATGCGAGCGTTTCAAAACACCCATTTGTTCAGGCGTCATAAGCCCCGCATGGTTATCTTTGTGCCCGGCTAACGGCAGGCCAAAGCCTTTGATCGTGTAGGCAACAAAACAGGTCGGTGTATCATCATGGCTTGCCGCTTCAAAAGCTTCGAGGACCATTTCCATATCGTGACCACCTAAATTGGTCATAATATTATGAAGGACATCATCTTCATAACAGGCAAGAAATATATCGACACCCTTCACCCCATCCAAATCACGCGATAAATGTTCACGCCAAACAGAACCGCCTTGGAAGGTTATGGCTGAATATAAATCGTTTGGGCAATCATCTATCCACTGCCGAATGGCCGAACCACCAGCACCCTTAAAGGCTTCTTGCTGAAGTTTACCGTATTTTATATTAACGACATTCCAACCAACAGTTTCAAAAAAGCTTTTTATTTTCTGGAATAGATTATCGCTTACAACGCCGTCTAAGCTTTGGCGGTTATAATCAATAACCCACCACAAATTACGAACATCATGCTTCCAGCCCTCAAGCAATGCCTCATAAATATTTCCTTCATCCAATTCAGCATCACCCATAACGGCGACCATGCGTCCGGGCTTGGTATTGGGGGCTAATTTGTGGCGCTGAACGTAGTCTTGAATTAAAGATGCGAATAAGGTGACACCAACACCCAAACCAACAGATCCGGTTGAAAAATCAACATCATCGTTGTCCTTGGTCCTTGATGGGTACGATTGAGCGCCGCCTTTTGCCCGAAAATTCTGTATCTGTTCAAGCTCTTGATTTCCCAACAAATATTGAATGGCGTGGAAAACCGGCGATGCATGAGGCTTAACCGCAATCCGGTCTTCAGGATTTAAAACGTTCAAATACAACGCAGACATCAACGTCGCCACAGATGCACATGATGATTGATGCCCCCCAACCTTAATGCCGTCGCGGCTTTCACGCACATGGTTGGCATTGTGGATCATCCATGACGATAACCACAGAATTTTTCGTTCTAGTTCACGCAGAACGACAAGTTTATCTGATGCTATGGCAGTCGTTTTGGATTGCTCAGGTTTTGTAAGCGTCTTCGTCATCACATGGCTCCTGATTTAATAGGTTTACTACTATAGCAACACAGATAAGAATAATCCTTGCTATTTAAGCCAATAAATATAACTTATTAGCTATAATTTATATTATTTTATAAGATAAAAAGTGATACATGCCAAAATCTCCTCTTAACGAAATTGACTTAAAAATTCTTTCACATTTGCAAAACAACGCACGATTAACCAATGTTGAGCTGTCAGAACACATCCACTTATCACAATCTCCGTGTTTGCGCCGCGTTCGCAATATGGAATCAAACGGGATTATTAAAGGGTATGTAGCACTGGTCGATCAAAACACCGTTGGTTTACCGGTCAGTGTTTTTGTAAATGTACGCCTAGAAAAACAAATTGAACGGGCATTAGAAAAATTTGAAGAAACCGTGCAAGATTGGTCGGAAGTCATGGAATGCTACTTAATGACGGGTGATTCTGATTATTTACTGCGGGTTGTGGCATCTGACTTAGCTGCTTACGAGCGCTTTTTAATGGATAAACTCACCCGCGTCCCCGGTGTCGCATCAATCAATTCAAGCTTTGCCCTAAAGCAAGTGACTTACAAAACAGCTCTGCCCATTTAGTTTT
>JAPKAX010000218.1 GCA_028825025.1 Rhodospirillales bacterium
CAAAAATGAAAATCATCTTTTCCGGGTTCGCCTTCTGGCCAGCTGCACATGCCTGGGCGCAAAGCGCCTAGGCTGATAACTTCAGCCGGACGTGGTTTTTGCTTGATGGGAGAGCCCCGCTTTGGCAATCCAAGCCGGTGAACTTTACCAACCACAGCATTTTTCGTAATTCCAAGCTTTACCCCAATGGCACTGGTCGGTAGACCTTCGTTCCATAGGGCAATAAGTGCGCTAATGCGCGTTGGCGTCCAATCAAATGACATAATTTTTTCCTATTTCCCCCACACCATCCCAAATTGCCCAGCATACTTGAGTTAGTGCGTTACCTCCTGTGAACCAAAGACCTGATGTCTCGATGCATATTATATAGCAATATTTAGACATCAACTGCAAGTACCTATACCACATGTTGTATATGCTTCACTTGTGGATAATTCATAATTAGTGAGTCAAATCAATGTCCTAGATCGTATTTTAGCGACCAATGTTTTATTTTTTAATTCCCAAGTTGTATACAACAAACACCTGTAAAAATATGAAATGTATGTTATGGTATTAATATTAAACATTCTGAAGGGCTTATTTATGCCACGCTCGCGCAATGACAGTCTTAAAATTAAGCTTCAAAAGGATATCGTTGCCGGAACTTTAAAACCCGGCGAGCGGCTTGATGAAGTATCCTTAGCTGAACAGTTCAACGTATCACGTACCCCCGTTCGCGAAGCGCTGTTACAATTAAGCTCAATGGGCCTCGTTGAAATGCGCCCCCGGCGAGGTGCTGTTGTTGCACAAATTGGGCTCAAAGATTTGCTCGATATGTTTGAAGTGATGGCACAGCTTGAGGGCATATGTGGGCGTTTAGCAGCCCGGCGCGCTACAAAGGCGGAATGGGAGCGGTTGGCTGGTGTTCATGATGCGAGTAAGCGCGCCGTTAATGCCGGCAATTACGATGCTTATTATCAATGCAATGTTGAATTTCATGAAATCATATATCAGGCCAGTCGCAATCCCTTTTTGGCCGAGCAGACCATGAATTTACGCAATCGCTTAGCCCCGTACCGGCGTTCCCAACTACACCAGAACGGTCGCTTGCAAGGGTCCTACGACGAACACACAACCATATTGACGGCCCTTAAAAATCAAGATGCAAATACCACCGAAGATCTGATGCGTGGGCATTTAACCGCCCAGGGCGGATCTTTACACGATTTTATCGCAACTTTGCCAGTTGATTTTTTAAACATGCCCGGCAATCACGTATCTGCTTATACTTAAATTCAGGAACTTGAGAAGAGACAAATCATGACCGATAAAAAGTCCCCCGACATCGCGCAATGGAAAACCGCCGCCGACAAAGAATTGCGCGGACGCACCACGGAAAATTTGGTATGGCAAACTCCCGAAGGGATCGCCGTCAAGCCGCTGTATACGGCAGATGACTTAGAAGGTATGGGTGAGATTAATTCACTTCCTGGATTCCAGCCGTTTACCCGTGGACCTCGGGCCACAATGTACACCAATCGACCGTGGACCATTCGCCAATACGCCGGCTTCTCGACAGCGGAGGATTCCAATAAATTTTACCGCGACAACCTAGCCGCCGGACAAAAAGGTCTATCTGTAGCCTTCGATTTGGCAACGCATAGGGGCTACGACAGTGATCATCCGCGCGTTGTTGGCGATGTAGGAAAAGCAGGTGTTGCCATTGATACCGTTGAGGATATGAAAATATTATTTGATCAAATACCACTTGATCAAATGTCTGTATCGATGACCATGAATGGTGCCGTACTTCCGATTTTAGCGGGCTATATTGTTGCTGCTGAAGAGCAAGGGGTATCGGCTGAAAAATTAACTGGCACTATTCAAAACGATATTTTAAAGGAATTCATGGTTCGCAACACATATATATATCCACCCGAGCCCAGCATGCGAATTATTGCAGACATCATCGAGTTTACATCCAAAAATTTGCCCAAGTACAATTCGATTTCGATCTCTGGATACCACATGCAAGAAGCGGGCGGAACGGCTATTCAGGAATTGGCCTTCACATTGGCTGATGGTTTAGAATATGTAAAAGCGGCGTTATCGAAAGGTTTGGACGTTGATGATTTTGCGCCCCGCCTGAGTTTCTTTTTTGGCATAGGCATTAACTTTTTTATGGAGATAGCAAAGCTACGTGCAGCCCGATTGTTGTGGTGTGAAATGATGCAAGAGTTCAATCCAAAGAACGAAAAATCTCTAATGCTACGGACACACTGTCAAACTTCTGGTGTCTCTTTAACAGAAAAAGACCCTTATAATAATGTCATCCGCACAACAATAGAAGCGATGGCTGCTGTGTTGGGTGGTACCCAATCGTTGCACACGAATGCACTTGATGAAGCGATTGCATTACCAACTCCATTTTCGGCCAGAATTGCCAGAAACACGCAACTGGTAATCGCTGAAGAAACAGGAATAACAAATGTCATCGACCCCCTGGGTGGTAGTTATTATGTGGAAAGTTTAACTCAATCAATTGCCAATGAAGCGCGCAAGATCATTGCTGAAGTGGCTGACTTGGGTGGCATGACAAAAGCCGTTAGTGCGGGGATGCCAAAGCAACATATCGAAGAAGCGGCCGCACGCAAACAAGCGCGTATCGATTTGGGGCAAGAGCACGTCGTTGGTGTGAACGTATATCAACGTGAACACGAAGATCAAATTGATATTTTGGATGTGGACAACGACAAAGTTCGCGAACAACAAGTCGCACGCTTAAAGCACATTCGGAAAACCCGCGACAATCCAGTATGCCAAAAAGCCCTTGATGCACTAACTGAAGCCGCAAAAAGTGGAGAAGGAAACTTACTCGAGCTTTCTATCAACGCCAGCCGTGCACGGGCATCGGTTGGGGAAATATCAGATGCATTGGAAAGAGTATACACACGTTATAAAGCTGAGATCAGGTCAATCACCGGCGTCTATGGTGCGGCCTATGAGGGCAATGAAGGGTTCATTCAAATCCGAAAAGACGTCGAAGATTTTGCTGTAAACGAAGGCCGCCGCCCTCGCATGTTGGTTGTTAAAATGGGGCAAGATGGGCACGACCGAGGAGCCAAAGTCATAGCCACCGCGTTTGCCGATATTGGCTTTGATGTAGACGTTGGACCTTTATTTCAAACACCCGATGAAGTTGCCAAACAAGCGATTGAAAACGACGTTCATATTATTGGTGTCTCTAGCCAAGCCGCTGGTCATAAAACATTGGTTCCACAAATGATTGATGATTTAAAAGCAGAAGGCGGCGAAGATATTTTGGTCGTTTGTGGCGGTGTGATCCCAGCTCAAGATTATGACTTTTTGAAAGCCAAAGGTGTTTCTGCCATTTTTGGTCCTGGCACTAACATCCCTGAAGCCGCCCGCGAAATTATAGATATTATTAAAAGCACACGAATTGCCACCGAATAAAAACTGAAAATCTTGCCACAAAACGTTTGAAAGAAATTCACAATCTTTCCGTGGCATTCAATAACGAACCGGTGGCACAATATTACTTGTAACCCTGTCGCTTGGCCGTTTGCATATTTAAACAGACCCTTCACAACAATCCTGATCATGTTGGTTATATTACCTACCGATCCCATGCTTGATAGCTGTGTCGCCCCATGCGCCGCAGATGATCGTATCGACTCACTTGTTAGTTACGGATTGGCTACCCCTCAAATTGAAACCGTTTGACACTACATCAAAGGCGTAAGTCGAGGTTATTGATAATAGGATCTTAAATTCTACAGACTAATAATCGAGCCCATTGCCCAAATCATAACTAAAAAAATCAGAAGATTCTGATAACCTCAAGAGGTTAGGTAAATCTCGCGAGCCACCAATAACGAATCTGTCTTGATGAAATATAACTATACGAGCTAGCCCGTACAATATGAAAAGGGCTGCTCTTCCCAATTCTTTACTGCACTAGTTGATGATAATGTTTCTTTTGTTGTAACTTCTGTGATCTTAGCATTTATAACACCTGTAATTTTTTCTTCTTTATTTGCTTATTAAAACTCCACCCCTGTTTGCATTGCATCAAACACATCTGCTGAAGCCCTTACAGCGATCGATACTGTCATCGCACTTGGCGTCGATGTCACTTCCTATAACATAAATTTGTGCTGTGTGTTATATATGTGTCCCGCCTCCTCAATGAATACCCAATCTTCTAAGATCCAATTTGTTTCTGTCGTTCGCGATATTTTTTTGCTGCCACATCTGGATGTACGACCAGTAAGGTATCAGAAGTTTGTACCCATGTTTGTGAAGACAACCGGGCTTCAGACTAAGGTGTTATAATCGCCGCTATGTTTATACTGTTTTTATAGATATCAATTTTAAGATCCATAGAAACAAACAAATATACTTGTTCTGTATTAAACTCGAACGGGATCAACCTCCCCCAACCTCAAGCATTATCAACAAAGCGCAAACCTGGTCGGCATGCGATCCCTCCCATAGAATGCACAAATATATTTCTTATTTTTGCGGCCCCATTTTCATAAATCCGCAAATCACCACGACCGATCAGACGAGGAGCGACTTCACCAGCCGTCAAGCTGGCTTTTCTGAGTTGTTAAACGTGCCATTAAACCCTCGCATCTATAAAGGAAAAATCTTCGATCCGACCCAGCCAGTCCAAAAAAAGTCTAACGATTCTACTAATTTAAAATCTTCATTAACTAGCCTTCTAAACATTTTAGCCCGGTTATTATTTTACGTAATTGGAAAGCAAAATTCAGATGCCAGTCGTGCAATTAAAATCTGGTCAAAAATGGAGTAAAAGTATGTTATTTTTGACGAAATATATATGTCAGTACAAGGCTTTCTGCATTTGCATACAGCCACCGTTCATTAATCTGATCTTCAACGCCTCGACCTCGACCATCTAATCCTGCTGATAATGCTCATAGAAAATCAGCCGGCAACTGAAAAACGGCCAGATAATCAGCAACTTATTCTGCTGATATTTTAGCTAACTGAACCTGAGCCGTAGCAAAATTCCATGAATACGATGATAAAAGTGCATCCCGCGGAGATGGATACAAATTAACTGCAATTTCCACCTCAGTCGTTTCGACATCAAAGGAGGCTATTTTATTTGTGCCTATTTTAAACAAAGCACTTGAGCAGATAACTATACTACTAAGTGTCATCAGCAGTCTTCTATTTAAAAATTAACTAACTTTCGGTTATAATCTTTCTATGCTTTATTTTAATATTAATTAACTGTAATATAGTTATTATAATAAAAACCATTACCAAGATTAAACTTCGCGGGGCTGAATTTAAGCCAATTTACTATGGAATATTGTTAATCTGTATTTACAGACCCCACAGCCGTCATATCTGCCACATCAACAACACTACTAACGTTGCTGCTAGCTAAATAAATACCAGAAGCCGGTGTTCCATCTGTATTAACATTCACCAGAACCATGTCACTGCTCCGAACCATATCAGACGCCTTGTTAAATACCCAGCCGAATCCAAATCCACAGTAACATCAGCAGTTATGTAGTGCCGTAAGTTAAAACTGTTCGCATGAGCCAACACCCTCAAGTCTTTAGACTTGAAATGCCATTCATTTGCT
>JAPKAX010000219.1 GCA_028825025.1 Rhodospirillales bacterium
TTTAAATGAAATCACTTCACCTGTCGTCACCATTATTGTGTGTCCAGGTCAAACAACTTGCCCGCGGGCAATTAATCTTTCGCCGTCGGCAGGTGCCAATAAGTTTATCTTAAATTCGACGGTTAATACAACGTCACCCGCATCAAATAAGGGTAAAGCTTCGAACCCATCCGCACTGTCAACAATCATCGTTAAGGCTCCAGCGTGAATAAATCCGTGCTGTTAGGTTAAGCCTTTGTTATAGGTAATTTCAATTTCAATAAATCAGGGTTCAATCGTATTCAAACGCGCACCAAGTGTTTCCATTTTGCCTTGCTTAGCAAAACTATTACTAATACGCTCCACATAGTCGTCTTTTTTTGACTTAAACGTTGACATATAGCACCTAATTTTTTCCAAATATAGATCACATTACGTTTACGTTAACGTTAACTTCAGTAAGGTGCAATAAATGTTATACGATTATTTATGTACCCACCCGAAAAGAAGTAATGAGCCCTTCTAGGGTTGCCATTACAGATAAAGGAGTGAGCTTCCCGGTTCCCGGTGTCTCATATGTTGGAACACCAGCAATCGAAATCTGAAACCAAGTTGAATCCGCATCTACGGTTACTACATGACTATTGCGGTCAACACCCGGATCAGCCCAAATTTCATACAACGTTTTTTCCGGTCCAATACCGGCAAAAGCTAGCGCAACAGCAATGTTTACGTTTGCAGGAAACATTGAAGCCGCTTCAGCCACAGTCCCTGAATACAACATTTGAGGTTCCGTTAAGGCATCCAAATCAAAGCCTTGCTCGACAACAAATTTAGCATCACGTAAAGATTTAGGTGGTTTATTGGTTTTCATAACAACGGAATGGATGGTCCCATATGAGGCGGCACGGACAGCGTCCAAACCCACAATGGCTCCCGTTGGGACAACAATCTTGGTGTTATGCTTACGGGCTAAATCAAGCAGGTCCATGCGCAGTAATAACGATGTAATACTAAGCGGCATAAAAATGCGGCCCGCTTTTAGGGTTGATTCGCAAAGTTCTGCAAAAAATTCAGGCGGTGCGCATTCAACAACGACATCTGCAACCCCAGCCAATTCTGTTAGCGCTAAAACCGGTGGAGGATTATTAAAATCTGCTACCCGGCTTTTGGCCCGCTCAACATTTGCAGCAGAAATCGCTGCTAATTCAAGCCCGCCTACCCCGCCATCAAGCCATTTAGCTACCGGCATTCCAACTGCACCCAGCCCCGCTAGGGCTACTTTTAATGTCATTTTCTACGTCCTGAATCTATTGTATTTCCAAGCAGCGCCATACATTCGCCCTCGCGCTTATCAAGTTCAGATAAAGTTTCGGAAATATCTGTTTGTTGCTGGCGCAAAGCCTGTTGACGCTGGCGTATCATTTCTAAAAACTTATTTAACTGAGAGCTCTCTGTGGCATCAACATCATAAAGGTTTATGAGCCCCTGTATTTCCTCTATCGAAAACCCCAAACGCTTGCCCCGCATAATCAACCGCAATCGAACATGATCACGAGGGCCATAAATACGGCGCTGACCTTCACGTTTTGGTGACAAAAGGTTTTTATCTCCGTAATAACGAATGGTTCGTGTTGTGACCTTAAATTCACGCGCTAGATCAGTAATTGAATACATAGGTCCCATAAAAATAGAATACAAAAAGCTAACGTTCACGTAAAGGAAGGTAATGAAAACATTAAAGTAACACCAGTGTGGCGAGGCCTGAAGAGACGAAAAACCCGACCACATCTGTAATCGTCGCAATAAAAACGCTTGAAGCAATTGCCGGGTCAATATTATTGCGGTTCAAAAAAATTGAAATCGTTGTTCCTGCTAAGCCCGCTATAGTCATACTTATGATCATAGCCATCGCTAACACAGCGTCTAAAGCGGGGCTATCAAACCAAGCCAAAGCAAGTCCACAAGATATATACATGATTAGGGATTAGACCTAAGCCATTTCAGCCATGGCATTCCGGCGACTAAAGCAAAGATCAAAATGCAAAATATAAAGACAAACAAAAGTAAAATCGATGACCCAATATCATCAGAATAACTCAAAAGTTGAAAATATTAATTATTAATCTCTCCATTATTCATGATTAGGTCTTAGCTTTGCAACATAACTTAAATCATTTCAAAACATTGCGTTATTACTTATCCGTATTTTTAGAGCCCATCAGCGCTAAGATCGTTTCAATGCCTTATAATGTCGTGTAGATTTTCAACAATCGATATTTACCAAAAGGTTTTCTCAATGATCCGCTCGTTTTCATACGTCTTTATATGCACTCTTTTTCTTAGCCAACCCACATGGGCCCAAAGCTTTTTCACTTCAGATAATTATTGGGACGGTAAAATGGCCTATGACAAAGCTGAATATGATACAGCTTTTAAATTATGGGAAGATTCTGCAAATCAAGGAGACGGTGCCGCACAAGGTTTTGTGGCCGCTCTGTATCATGGTGGGCAGGGTATAAAACAAGACTATCAAAAAGCCATGGTATGGTACAAGAAAGCCGCACTTCAAGGCATCGCTCAAGCCCAATTAGGGATTGGCAGCCTGTATGGAGATGGCAAGGGTGTTGAAAAAGACAACCTTAAAGCCCGGATGTGGTTTAGTATCTCTTTGCACAATGGCAATGAACGCGCCGATCAGTATGTGAAACGTATTGCCCATCGGATGACGGAAGAAGAAATCAAAAAAGCCGATGCCATGGCGTTGGACTGGGTCAAAGCCAATCCAAAACCAAAACCAAAACCAATTACAAAGAAGAAACCCGCACCAAAGCCAACTGTGCAAACCACCAGACGCATGGATAAAAGCGAACTTGAATTAAAGCTAACCGCAGTTAAAGACATGTTGGTAAAAGGCTTGATTTCAAAAAGCGAAGCCGCTGCTAAAAGAAAACAAATATTGGATCAATTTTAAAAACGCATTTAATTGTCACAAGATTTAATAAAACATCAAATGTAATGGGTTTTTATTATGAATGACTTAGAAGCAAAAAAAGAAAAACTGTTTGGTAATCATGTCTTGCTGGTCACCCCCATGCTGCCCTCAGGCGAGATTGATGAAAAATCGACCCGAAACCTTGTCGACTTTGTCATTGACAAGGGTGTGCACGAAATTTTGGTGCTCTGCAGTACGGGTGAATGTTTTTGTCTAACAGAATCCGAACGCAAACAATTTATAGAAATCGTTATATATCAAACGGGATCACGCGTGCCAGTTGGTGTCGGTGTTAATGATTCATCAAGTGATACCAGCGCTCAGTTAGCAAAACACGCAGCAAAGAATGGCATTGATTATATATTTACAACGGGCTACTACTTCCATCCACACGGGTCGGAAGGCATTTACCGCCACGACAAATATGTAGCTGGCGCAACGGATTTACCAGTTATCGTTTATGATTGCGGGGCTGGGATTTAAATTTTATTAGCCCTGTTAAAACGCATGGCAGATAACATCCCAACATTACATTGCGCCAAGCTTTTTCTGACATACCCAGCCAAAATCGCACAATACGGCGCCACCACGGATGGCAAATCCATGCAGGGGCAGACCCAAGATGCAATGAATTTTTTGATGCTTCTATATGGCGTAAAAAGGATGACTTCAGCGGCAAGTTGCGTATTGCCAGCCAAGCAATCTGCCATTTTTGAATATGTTCGTGATGGTCGCATTGACGAAGCACGGGCCATTTTCCACGACAAATTAGGCCCCCCCCCTTAACTCCATCGCGTTCGCAAACGCATTACAGTCCCCACAGTGCTAAAAACGGGCTATAAAATGGATGGGCGTATCTGCAAAGAGAAACAACATGGCTCCTCTTTTTTCATAAAATACGAAGGATGTAATTAACCAAAATCAAGCCAGCAACAATCTGGGATTCAAATTCAGAAAATGATCTATAAATCGTTGAATATGCATAAAAAATCCCACCCCTTAGTTAGGAGCGGGTTTTTTTGGTGCGGCCGAGAAGACTCGAACTTCCACGGGATTATCTCCCACAGCGACCTCAACGCTGCGCGTCTACCAGTTCCGCCACGGCCGCATGAGGTACAAAAATCCTCTTGAATCTTATGAGGACCTCGTCTTTACATAGGGGGAGATAGCAAATGCCAGCGTCCCAATCAAGCGAAGTTCTTACAGGTTCTTATGACACTTAAAAATACCACGATTTCCATCACCTTAACCAATGAAATTGAATGGCGAATTTCAGACAGTCCTGTTGTGTATTCGCAAGCCATTGCTTTTATGGAAGATCGTGCTGCACAAATTCGGGCAGGAACGGCTCCCGAATGCATTTGGCTTTTAGAACACCCCCCCTTATATACCGCAGGCACCAGCGCGGACCCCACTGAACTGGTCGATCCAGATCGATTCCCGGTGTATGAAGCCGGGCGTGGTGGGCGCTACACCTACCATGGCCCCGGACAGCGCGTTGCCTACGTGATGCTTGATTTAAAAAAACGCGACCCAGATGTTCGTAAATTTGTCCAAAACTTAGAAGATTGGGTTATTCACACATTAGCTCAATTCACCGTCAACGGCGAACGGCGCGAAGGACGGGTTGGAATTTGGGTTCGTAATGGCGCACCAAACAATCCATTAACAACTGAAAACAAAATCGCCGCCATTGGGGTTCGGATTCGCAAATGGGTCACCTTCCACGGCATATCAATCAATGTTGATCCGAATTTAAGCCATTTTGAAGGAATCGTTCCGTGTGGCATTTCGGAACATGGGGTCACATCCTTATGGGATTTGGGCATCACCGCTTCCCTACCAGAAGTCGATAACGCGCTTAAATCTAGTTTTTATAAGATCTTCGAAGATGACAGCAACGACCACTAATGAGCTGTTTTAGGTTTCTGACTTCAGCCCATGTTTGTTTAGAAATGTGGCAACATAATTTACAATCTACGTATCACTGGGAATGTCCTTTGGCACACAAGGGCGTGTATGGCCTAGTATCGTGAGAGTAGCCACATATATCGTATCAACATTTATGCGTTTACCAACATTACACATAACCACGCCAACTTTAGTTAATCCAAAGGTCGGGGGTCACGGATTATTGAGGCACAACAAGCCTGTTAATTTGAAATTAAAGGGGGGTTTCCGTATTTTCTATGGATTCAAACGATATCAATGGAGTTTGATTGTCATTGACCACTAACAAACTCAACCCATCGACCCAGTCAGGGGCTAAAACATCCGCAGACAGAAACGCTGTTCAACAGGACGTTTTAGAACAGTCTGATAAACTAGTTTCAGAACTCCGCGCTGCTGAAATTTTACTTATTGGCCTGCCAATTTATAATTTTATCATGCCCGCCATCTTTGATATGTGGATTGACTTGATTTGCCACGTTGGGGAAACCTTCAATTACACAGAAAACGGCCCAGTTGGGTCAATAGTAGGCAAACGTGTCATTGTTAGCGTTGCCTCTGGGAGTGTGCCGATTGGATCCCCCATGGACCCGGCAACCCCTTATTTGACGGAAGTGTTTGGGTTTATCGTCATTACCAATATGACGTATGTTTCAGCCTCCGGTTCTGCGGCGGCCCTTGAAAAGGCAATTTGGGTGGTTGAAA
>JAPKAX010000220.1 GCA_028825025.1 Rhodospirillales bacterium
CGTTGTTCATTTCAGCCGCGCAACCTAGGTTAATGACTTTTATTTTATCATAATCAATGCCCGCTTTCTTCGCACTCAACCCAGCCATTTTAGCACAAGAATTTACAACCACTAAAACATTAATATCCTCTGGATAGGCTTCAATTTGATCTGCTTCAATCCGAGATAAATCTAGAATTTTGTTGGTCAATTGTAGCAAATGCTCTCCTAATTTTGAATATTTTGACCATATTCGATCTACTCAGGCACCACCTGCTTACCAAGCAGTTCATCTGCCAAAATTGATGAAAATCCAATGATCGAGTTTAAGGGTGTCCTAAGTTCATGGCTCACATTGGCTTAAAAATTAGATTTTGTCCGGTTCGCAACTTCAGCTTCATCCTTAGCCTGCTGTAGCACCAGTTCATCGGCTTTGCGTTGGGTAATCTCTTTAATAATCGACACGTAATGAATAGTATCACCGGTGCCTTTACGTATGACAGACTGAACTACACTGGCCCAAACAAAATGTCCGACTTTATGAATATAGCGTTTATCGATGGCAAAATATTTAATCTAATCCTGATGGAGTAGACGGCGCAACGCATTACTTTAAGGCAAGTCATCCGGATGTGTCAGGTTCTCTTATTTGTCCTTCAACAAATGGTCTTCTGAATGCCCAACCATTTCACAAAACCCGGCATTCACTCGCTCTCGGTAAATGCCATTAGAACCATACGATACAAATCCAATCATGCTCGTTTCAAGCAAGCTGATAAGCATCATTTCATCTCCGCCACAACACGAAACTGTTCCTTAATATCAGAACCCGCTCCGCGGTGCCCACAAAAGTTATCGGCTTCATCAAAAACCGGTTTACCACTAATACTGATCAACAGTTCTCTGTCACCCTCCGGCTTATATGGATACGTAAAATTTTTGAAAGGACAATGCGCCTCAAGATCTGTAAAATAGCTTTCCCAAACACTTTTTTTCTTAATCTATTATGAGAGATTGGCTGGTTTTCCCAATTAAGCTTTCAGTTTAAGCCCCATAACCTCTTCATTGCGGTCTGACAAATAACTAAAACGCAATTCCGCATCCATTTCTCAAAGCCAATCAGATGCTATACAGGTAAAATCTGTCAGGCGTTGATTTGCGTGCTCAGACTCGCCTGTGCGCTCTACAATCCGCTGTTCAAGCTCTGAACTTACGGCCTTCAGCGACCCCTCAATCCATTTTTTGCTCAGTAATGTCGGTGGTAATTATAAAGGTGCCGCCGTATGCAATTTTG
The DNA here is from genome assembly GCA_028825025.1 of Rhodospirillales bacterium. Classification (GTDB taxonomy): domain Bacteria; phylum Pseudomonadota; class Alphaproteobacteria; order Rhodospirillales; family Casp-alpha2; genus JABMNT01. The sequence goes on from JAPKAX010000220.1 coordinate 1,274, forward strand.
TAAAAATCAACGCGCGTCCATCGGCCATTCGCCCACGTTATTTCAATGTTTTTGCACCGGCCTCAGAAATCGCAACTCGCTATTTTATCCAGAGATCAACATCAACGAACTCATCCGCGTAAAAACCCGCATCATAAATAGTTCGGATAATCTTCTTGAATGTAAAACGAATAGCAATCGAACTTTTCGGCACATCAAAGTGTTAGCTATATTTATCTTACGATTCAACCAATCGCCCCATACCATCAAACAGTGCTGCACCATCACCTAGTCTATCGATGATGCCTTTATACAGCTTATAAGCTAAATTGATATCAGACACCTAATTACTATTACCGCTGTTAAAGAGCACTCTAATTATATCTATTTAATAAATACAATAGAATTCAGTATAGGGATCAATACCTTATAGCGTTTATTATGTTTGTAAAAAGCCTACTTTTTCATGAATTTCCCGCAAAATCGGCTTCGCTATGGCACGGGCTTTTTGAGCACCAATTTTGATAATGGCATCAACATGATCAGGTGCTGCCATCAAGCGCCGCATCTCATCTTGAATGTGTGACAGCTTATCAACGGCCAAGTCAGCCAATGCGGGTTTGAAGTCTCCAAAGCCTTTGCCGCCAAATTCAGCCAAAATTTGTTCCGATGTTGTGTCACTGAGCGCTGCATAAATGCCGACCAAATTCGACGCGCCGGGCCGGTCTTTTAATCCAGCCACTTCGGTAGGCAATGGTTCCGCATCTGTCCGGGCTTTACGAATTTTTTTAGCAATCGTATCCACATCATCAGTCATATTAATTCGTGACGCATCCGAAACATCTGATTTGCTCATTTTTTTAGAGCCATCCCGCAACGACATCACCCGCGTTGCTTCACCAAAAATTAAAGGCTCAACGATAGGGAAAATCTCTTCACCGTAATCGTGATTAAATTTTTGAGCAATATCGCGGCATAGTTCCAAATGTTGTTTTTGATCTTCACCTACCGGCACATGGGTTGCTTTATAGGCCAAAATATCAGCCGCCATTAAATTTGGGTACGCATACAAACCAACCGATGCCCGCGCCTTATCTTTGCCCACTTTGTCTTTGAACTGGGTCATCCGGTCCAGCCAGCCCAACCGGGCAACACAATTAAAAATCCACGCCAATTCTGCGTGTTGCGGCACTTGGCTTTGGTTGAAGATAATATTTGTTTCAGGATCAACGCCCGATGCAATCATCGCCGCCGCCACTTCGCGGGTATTGGAGCGCAGCTCAACTGGGTCTTGCCATACGGTAATGGCATGCAAATCGACCATACAAAAAATGCATTCGTAATCGTTTTGCAAACGTACCCAGTTGCGGATCGCGCCCAAATAGTTGCCCAAATGGAGGTTACCGGTTGGCTGTACGCCTGAAAAAATACGCTGCATGATCACATTCCAGTTAGTTAATGTATAAGAACCGCAGATTTATGGCGGCTCCTGCCCAACTGGTCAAGAGGGGTCAAACCGTTCTTTCGGATATGGCGACAAGATAAATCAGCACCAACACAGGAAGCCCCATGGCAGCCGTTCCAATAAAGAACATCTCGTAGCCAACGCTTTCCACCATCACACCCGAATACCCGGCCAGAATTTTTGGTAATAGCACCATAATCGAGCTAAACAATGCGTACTGAGACGCGGTAAACGATGTTGAGGTTAAGCTTGATAAATAAGCAACGAACGCCGCCGATGCGATGCCAGCGCTCAAATTATCAGCTGAAATAACCACGATTAACATGGTAATATCATTACCAATGGTCGCCAATAGGGCAAACAACAAATTAGATGCCGCCGCCAAAACAGCCCCAACCATCAAGGCCTTCATGATTCCATAGCGAACCGCCAAAGCGCCGCCTATAAAGCCACCGACAATAGTCATCACCAAGCCAAAGCCTTTCGAGACCCGGCCAATCTCTTGTTTTTCGAACCCTAAATCAATGTAAAAGACATTCGCCATAACCCCCATAATAACGTCTGCAATTCGGTAGGTAGAAATCAATGCCAAAATCAAAAGGGCTGTTTTGCCGTAACGCTTAAAGAAGTCCGTGAACGGGCCTAAGTATGTTTCTGTAATCACGTGCTTAGGCACGAACTTTGTTGTGATCAAAATGTAGCCCATTAAGGCGGCCCCGCTGACAGCAAAGCTCAAACGCACTGTTTCCACTATAAAGCTGGCTAATTGAGATGCCACGAAAAGATCATTCGTAAGGTAGGTTTTAGCAATATCCACAACGCCTGCACTAATCAAGAACACGACAATAAATGCACCTGCGGCGCACAAAAAACAGCCGAGGAACTGGAAATAATCAGAACTGCTTTTCAAATGCGCATCGTTTTGGGCTATAGATTTCGGCTCTGAGATAATCAATGTCGTCACAACACCGATCCCCATAACAATTGCCATCGCCATATATGTTTTTGACCACGCGACTAAATTATAACCATTTCCACCGTCAAAAAACCCGGCCAGTTCCAGCGCACCCGCGCCTGCCACAAGCATCCCAATCCGGTACCCCGCAATATATGCGGACGACATAACCCCTTGTAAATCAGTGTCTGCAACTTCGATCCGGTAGGCATCAATAACAATGTCTTGGGTCGCCGATGAAAATCCCAAAAACACGGCAAACGTAGCCAAAGTTGCTAATGATTGTTTGGGGTCGCTAGTTGCCATTAACAACAACGACAAAATGATCAAAAATTGCGAGACCAATAACCAGGCCCGCCTGCGTCCTAAAATTTGACTCAAAATTGGAACCGGCAATTTGTCAATCAGCGGTGCCCAAATGAACTTGAATGCATAACCCAATGCGGCCCAACTGAAAAACCCAATGGTCGCCCGGCTGACCCCCGCCTCACGCAACCATACAGACAAAGTTGAGAAAATAAGCAAAATTGGAATCCCTGCTGACAAACCCAAAAACAACAAGGTAATCACTTTGGGGTTTTTAAAGGCCTGATATACCTCTGCCCAAGACCGCGTATGGGTTTGGCTAACCATTAACTTAACAACTCCAAACACGCCTGCTGCACTTGTTCTTGTGTGACCGCCGCCACACACGGGAACGATGCTTTTGGGTCTTCGCGCTTATGGCAACGCCAAAAACAGTGATAACAATCCATCCGTTCATATACAAAACGCACGTTATCAGGCGTTGCTTGTTCTGGGTACGGAACAAAGCTACCAAAATGCCCGCCGCCAATCACCGCCACGGTCGGCGCACCCAAACCAATAGCCAAATGCATGGGCCCTGTATCGTTGCTCACAACCAAAGCTGCAAATTTCAGAATATCCATCAGCCCCGGCAAGTCAGTTTTACCGGTCATGTCTATAATATTTGCATCGATTGCCGCATCGACTATCAAGTTAGCCTTGGCCTTTTCATCCGCTTTGCCAACAAACACCGCGCGAAAACCGTGCGTCACAAGCCATTTCGATAACGCAATATAGTCTTCCAAGGGCCAGCGCCGCCCATATTCATTGCTGCCAGAGTTCAACACTACATAAGGCGTACCGTCTGGAATTTCCGGGGCTTGATCGCGCCAATTCAACACGGGTGGAATGGCTTTAACGGGCTCAAATACATATTGAGAAATAAATGCCGCATGGCGGTCGAGCTCGTGAGTCGGATACAGCCCCGTATCAATAACATCCGTTGTTTGGCTTAAATAATAAGTAAATTCAGACCGCGTTGGCTCGTTGATGTAGGGATACGAAACATATGTATTTGGCGCACCCGTCACCCAGGCCAAACTATCGGCCATCAATGCGCGGCGGAAAAACGCATCAGACACCACGGTTTTTGGCGCCAAATAGCGCATTTTCATATTGATGCCAAACCGATACAAAGGTTTTTTTGCATAGGCATGCTCGTTTATCGAGATCACCCGGTATCCGGCGAAAACTTCATCCGCAATCGATTGCCAACTTTTGCAACCAATCACCGTAATTTCAGATTTATCCACGGAAAACGCATCGGCGTAATGGTCCAGCGATTGGCGAAACAACACCATATCACCAATCCCATCCATGCGAATGACTACCAGCCCCCGGCGCAGTTTAAATACCGGCACATACCGACAAAACAGATCAAACAACCTGAAAAGCCACCATCGACGACGCATACCAGCCGGAAACCAACGCCAAAAAGCATTGCTTTTAACGAACACTGAAATGGCGGTTCCGTTTTCTGAGCTCATGCCAGAAACCTACCCGCCGAATGAGTTCTGCTCAAGCGATCTATTGACCCTCAGTAAAAATATATCAAAAAATCA
>JAPKAX010000221.1 GCA_028825025.1 Rhodospirillales bacterium
GATCGCGCGGACTTTTCTCAGCAATTCAGTACTAAGATACGGTTGCTTGACTATGTTTATTCATGGCTCGAAAGAGCTTTCCGGCATTTCTTTAGGCCGTGTCGGAACTCCAGAAGAGATTGCGGGATCAATAGCGTTCTTGTTATCTGCCCAAGCGAGCTTCATCACTGGACAAACTTTATACGTTTGTGGCGGTGGCAGCGTCGGCCACACCCTCCTTTAAAGCCGCCCTCTCAATCAAATAGGTGATTTCATACCGAATAATACAATCAGGCTTGGTTCTTAGGGGCCTATTGTGCTACAAAAACGCCGGTTTCTGTCGGAATTTTCAAATCTTCCAAAAGGTACCTTCAACCGAAAAGAACTCTTTCTACGAGTTCCAGCGTAGTCCTTTTAAAGTTTCAACGAACAACCGTTTAATGGAGTTGCCCTAATATGACTGATCAAAAAAATCCCGATATCATTTATACCAAAGTAGATGAAGCCCCAGAGTTGGCCAGCGCCTCGTTTTTGCCAATCATCCGCGCTTTTACAAATGTTGCTGGTGTGACCATCGGCACACGTGATTTGTCATTGGCAGGCCGCATTCTGGCTAACTTCTCTGATATTTTACCTGATGACCAAAAGCAATCCGACGATTTGGCATTTTTGGGTGAATTGGTTCAAAAGCCTGAAGCCAACGTCATTAAATTGCCAAACATCAGCGCTTCTATTCCACAGTTGAAAGCTGTCGTCGCAGAATTACAAGCTCAAGGCTACATGATTCCAGATTATCCCGAAGATCCACAAACAGATGCTGAGCGTGAAATTCAAGCAATCTTTGATAAAGTTAAAGGCAGTGCTGTAAACCCAGTATTACGTGAAGGAAATTCAGATCGCCGCGCACCAAAAGCAATTAAAGAATTTGCGAAAAAGAACCCGCATCGCATGGGCGCTTGGAGTAAAGATTCTAAAACCCACGTAGCAACAATGGAAAGGGGTGATTTTTTTGCCAACGAAAAATCATCCGTGATCACCGATTCGCAAGCCGGTGATGCAACCATCGAATTTGTTGCGAGCAATGGCGATGTGACCCAGCTTAAGGGTGCAACACCTTTGGGCGCTGGCGATATTGTTGATACATCTTACCTGAGCGCCAAAGCGCTTCGCAGCTTTTATGAAGCAGAAGTCAAAAGTGCTAAAGAGCAAAACATTTTGTTCTCGCTTCACTTAAAAGCAACGATGATGAAGGTCTCAGACCCCGTTATCTTTGGTCATGCAGTGTCTGTTTATTTGAAAGATGTTCTGGAAAAGCATGCTGCTGTTTTTGCTGATTTGGGTGTAGACCCAGACAACGGTATTGGCGATTTAGAAGTTAAGGTCGCAACTTTACCAGCCAACAAACGGGCTGAAATTGAAGCTGATCTTGCAGCATGTCTAAAAAAGCAACCAGAATTGTTCATGGTGAATTCTGACCGTGGTTTGACCAACCTGCACGTCCCTAGCGACGTTATTATTGATGCGTCAGTTCCGGTTATCATTCGTTCCGGTGGTAAAGCTTGGGGACCAGACGGGTCTGAAGCGGACACAAAATGTGTGATTCCAGATCATGCATATGCAGGTGTTTACTCAGAAGCCATCCGCTTTTGTAAAGAAAATGGAGCGCTTGATCCGGCGACTATGGGCAGCGTATCGAACGTTGGCTTGATGGCACGGAAAGCTGAAGAATATGGTTCACACCCACAAACCTTTATTGCTTCAGAAGATGGCATCATCCGCGCCGTCGATGCAGCAAACGACGTGATCCACGAGCACAGCGTTGAAAAAGGCGACATTTGGCGGATGTGTATGACGCGCGATGTTCCTGTTCAAAACTGGGTTGAATTGGCTGTTAAACGGGCACGGGCGACTGGTGTTCCTGCCGTATTCTGGCTCAACAAAGACCGCCCACATGACCAACACATCATCGACATGGTCGAGCGCTATTTACCTAATCATGACACCAGTGGTCTTGAGATTTTGACTATGTCACCCGCTGAGGCAACTTGGTATTCTATGGAGCGCATGAGCCGTGGTCTGGATACGGTTTCGGTTACGGGTAACGTGCTTCGTGATTATTTGACTGACTTGTTCCCAATTTTAGAAGTTGGAACCAGTGCTAAAATGTTATCGATCGTTCCTTTGCTTAACGGTGGCGGATTGTTTGAGACGGGTGCAGGTGGATCTGCGCCAAAGCACATTCAGCAGTTGGTCGAAGAAGGTCATTTACGTTGGGACTCATTAGGTGAGTTCTGTGCATTGGGGGCATCGCTTGAACATTTGAGCGAAAAAAAGAACAATGTAAAAATTGGCATTATTGCAAAGGCACTGGATGCGGCGACAGAAAAATTGTTGGACAACAAACAGTCACCAAGCCGTAAAACTGGGGAACATGATAACCGGGGTAGTCATTTTGTTATTGCAAAATATTGGGCAGAAGCTTTAGCCAATCAAAATGATGATACGGACTTAAAAGCGCATTTTGCACCGATTGCTGAACAACTTTCGAGCAATGAATATAAAATCGTTGCGGAACTTTTGGCAGCCCAAGGCGATGCTGTTGACTTGGGTGGGTACTACCACCAAGACCCAGCTAAAACTCTTGCTGCTATGCGCCCAAGTGCAACCTTGAACGCGATTATCAGCTAATAGATTTGAATATGGATCACGTTATCCTTCACGGGACGGCGTGATCCCATTCATTTCAAGAAGTACACGCCTTCGCATGCAGATAAGCGTGCACCCGAAGGGCATGTCACAGGTTCAAGACTTTACGGGGCAACTCGCTCGGTACTAACTACCGAACTTGCACAACCGTATCTAAAGCTATCAATTCAGTCGGTTCTGTGGTTTGTCCCCCTATATGGGGCATTGCGATAACGTTCGGATGCGCCGCTAAGGAAGGGGTTGGCATTTGATCAGGTGTCTTACCTACATCCAAAGCAGCTCCAGCTAAATGACTTGTATTCAAAACCGCGTCTAAAGCCGCCTCATCAACCAAATTCCCTGCGATACATTTATGAAATAGCTGCCTTGTTTCAGGGTAAAAAAAGCGGCCTTGTTCATCAAAATTTCAGCCTCATCAGCGGCAACGGCTAAGCACGTTAAAATCCGCCCCCGCTAATACATCTTGAAAACTTACTTGATGAATATGTTTCTCGGTGGTGGTTATGTAAGGATCATGGACCAAAACTTTCATACCTAAGAACGCCGCAACCTCTGGCAAACGTCTGCCAATACTGCGATAATGTGTCATCATTTCGATGATAAAATCGGTCACGGAATCAACAAATCCGGGACTTGCATTAATCACCAAAATTTCTTTTTTTGAGATTGCTTCTACGCCAACAATCCGGTGATCAACGGTACCGCGATGGACCGCCACAACACCCGCACAGTTCTCAAAAAAATCTGCATCCAACGGCGTATTGAGATCAACAACTAAAATGTCGTTACCGGGCGTTTGCTCGATCAAACCTTGGGTGTCGATAAACCGGTCAGTTTCGTTAACTTGAACTTTAATAGTTTTCTGCAATGCCCCCAATACACGCGCACCATAGTAATTTTCCAGAGCATGTGGCGCATGGGTCAAAAACATTTTTAGCATTAGAATCTCCTAAATGTTTGAGGCTACGGTGACCAAGGCTAGCATAATTACAACTGTTGTTTTAGGAGCTTTTCAAAGTGCAGATAAATCTTTGACCTAGCCTTGTTAATTCTATAGTCGTAATGATGCTGGATTTGAATTTTGGAGAGTTGAGAATGTCTATAGAGCAAAGGTTTGATTATATTGTAGTTGGTTCTGGATCAGCTGGCGCTGTTGTTTCGGCACGGTTATCAGAAGACCCTACAAAACGCGTACTTTTGCTTGAAGCCGGGGGGCGTGATCGCAATCCATGGATCCATATTCCCATTGGTTATTATAAAACCATGTTCAACCCAAACACGTCATGGAATTACGAAACAGAGCCAGAAGACACCGTTGATGGCCGCGCCGTTTTGTGGCCACGAGGGAAAACACTTGGAGGCTCCAGTTCAATCAACGGACTTTTATATGTTCGGGGACAACATGCCGATTACGACCATTGGCGCCAATTAGGAAATGCAGGATGGGGTTGGGATGATGTTCTGCCCTACTTTAAAAAGTCAGAAAACCAAGAACGCGGAGGTGATGAGCTTCATGGCGAAGGAGGGCCTTTAAGCGTTTCGAATATCCGCCTTAACCACGAGCTGTGCGAGGCTTTTATTGCCGCTGGTCAAGAAGCTGGGATCAAGCGTAATGATGATTTTAACGGTCCAGATCAAGAAGGTGTTGGCTATTTTCAAATGACGGAGCGTAATGGCTTGCGCTGTTCGACGGCTGTTGCTTATTTACGTGATGCAGAAAAACGACCAAACTTTGAAGTTATCACCCATGCGCAAGTCTCAAAAGTCTTGCTTGAAAACAAAAAAGCAGTTGGCATTGAATACATTCGCAAAGGCCAAGTTTATGTAGCGAAAGCATCGGGAGAAGTCATTTTGTCGGCGGGCGCAATTGGCTCTCCACAAATTTTACAACTTTCGGGCATAGCTGCTGGCGATATGCTGAAATCAAAAGGCATTGAAGTTCAACACGACCTTACGGGTGTTGGGAAAAATCTGCAAGATCACTTGCAAGTCCGCATGATTTACAAAACCACAAAACCAGTATCCATTAATAGCGCAATCCGAAATCCATTTAAAAAAGCTATGATGGGCTTAGAGTTCATGTTTAAGCGCTCGGGTGTCTTAACTATTGGTGCCGGGCAAGCGGGTGGCTTTGTCAAATTAATGCCGGGCGTCGATGAGCCAGATATGCAATTCCATTTCATGACTATGAGTGCCGACAAACCGGGTGAAGGATTACATAAATTTTCCGCCTTTACGTCAACCGTTTGCCAATTGCGCCCAGAAAGCCGTGGGCATATTGAAATTAAATCATCAGACCCAACTGAAAAACCTGGGCTGTACCCCAACTACTTATCCGATGATGCCGATTGTCGGTTCTTTGTTGAAGCGTTGAAATATGGCCGTAATGTTGTCGCCCAACCTTCCCTACAAGCTTATGTGTCTGAAGAATTCGAGCCGGGCCTACACGTTCAAACAGATGACGAGCTATTGGCCCACACCCGCAAAAAAGCAACCACAGTTTTTCATCCAGTTGGAACATGTAAAATGGGAACGGATAACGATACAAGTGCTGTTGTTGACGAACGGCTTCGGGTTCGAGGCATTGAAGGATTGCGGGTCATTGATGCTTCAATTATGCCGACTTTGGTTTCTGGAAACACTAACGCACCGGCAATCATGATCGGTGAGCAAGGAGCAGACTTCATTAAGGCCGACGCACGATAGCATACCCCCCCCTTAACGCCTGATCAAACCGCCCAATTAAAAACCTGTTTGATCAGGCGTTTGCTTTGCATCAGTCCGGCAAGCTTACCAAAGCTGGTGAACTTTTTAGCCAAATATTAAAACACCAACTGAACCATTTTGGTGCCCTTCATCTCTTGGGTGTTCTAAGCTTACAA
>JAPKAX010000222.1 GCA_028825025.1 Rhodospirillales bacterium
ATGGGTTATCTTTCATGCTGCTGCATTCCTTTGGAACCAAACACATCGCTTTGGTCAAATGAGCACCGGGCACTCAATTTACCGGGCATACACATTTTAATGGCAAAGAGATTTATGTCATTGATTGTGAATTTGAAGATGAACACGGGCGATACACAAAAGGCTCATGGATCCGAAGCCCCGCGGGCAGCCATCATGTTCCTTATAGTAAAGAAGGCTGTAAAATTTACGTAAAGACCGGGCACCTCCCCCCGATTTAGCTCCAAAAAACCCGGTAGAACCTATGCCTTTGCTTGCCTCATCCGGGGTCCACGACTAATCTACGGCATCTTTTAAAATACCGTTATGATCGAGGATTATGTGAAGTATATTTCAACCCGTGGCACAGCCCCTGTTTTAGAATTTGATGATGTCTTATTGGCCGGATTGGGCCGTGACGGCGGGTTATATGTACCAGAATCTTGGCCACAATTTGATGCTGCAAAGCTTGAGCAATTAGAAGCCCTTTCTTACAGCCAATTGGCTTTTGAAATCATCAAACCGTTTGTTGGTGATAGCGTTACGGATGAAGACCTAAAACGGATTCTGGAAGGGGCTTACACAAACTTCAATACCGAAGAAGCTGTTGCCTTAAAAGAAATTGGTGAAAACGAATATTTGTTGGAACTTTTTCACGGTCCAACCATTGCTTTTAAAGACATGGCCATGCAGGTTTTGGGGCCGATGTTTGATCATGTATTGAAGCAAAAAAATCAACGCGTCACCATTGTTGGCGCGACTTCTGGAGATACCGGATCAGCGGCTATTGAAGCCTGCCGGGACCGCGATGCCATGGATATTTTCATACTCTATCCAGAAGGCCGCGTCTCAGACGTTCAACGCAAACAAATGACCACGGTTAAAGCCGACAACGTGCATTGCATTGCCATTAAAGGCACCTTCGATGATTGCCAAGATATGGTCAAAGCCTTATTCAATGATGTTGAGTTCCGTGACAAATGGAGCTTAAGCGCTGTCAATTCCATCAACTGGGCCCGCATTGTTGCTCAGATCGTCTATTATTTTTGGGCGGCGCTACAGGTTGGCGGAACAGATAAGCCGGTTTCGTTTGCGGTTCCAACCGGTAATTTTGGCAATGTGTTTGCAGGATACTGCGCCTACAAAATGGGCTTGCCGATCAAAAAATTGATAGTCGGCGCCAACAGTAACGATATTTTGTCGCGCTTTTTTGACAGTGGCACCATGGAAATGAACGGTGTTCACCCAACCATAAGCCCCAGCATGGACATTCAAGTTTCCAGCAATTTCGAGCGTTTGTTGTTCGATTTGTATGAGCGTGATGGGGCTGCGGTCAAGGCGTCAATCGATACCTTCCGGGAATCCGGTAAATTTAACGTATCCGAAGCGCAGCTTAAACAGGCCCGCAAGCTTTTCGATAGTGCGCGCTTTGATGATATCGAAACCAAAGCGATGATTGCTCAAGTTTTGAACGAATCCGACGTATTGTTGGATCCCCATAGCGCTGTTGGCGTTGCAGCAGGCCGGGCTAAACGCGGAAACACCAAAACACCAATAATATCTCTAGCCACCGCGCACCCTGCTAAATTCCCTGATGCCGTAAAAGACGCTTCAGGTCAGTACCCCGAATTGCCAGAACATATGCGCTATTTATTTGAGCGGGATGAAAAGACAGATGTTTTAGAAAACGATTTGGATCAAGTCCGTGCCCATATTGTTGCAACACTTGAGGGCAATGCTTAATGGATGTTCAAGTTACCACACTAGATAACGGGTTGCGCGTCGTCACAGACCTCATGCCCAACGTAGAAACTGCATCCGTTGGAGCCTGGATTGATGTTGGCACCCGCCATGAAAAAGCATCGGTCAATGGCATATCGCACTTGCTTGAACATATGGCATTCAAGGGAACAAAGCGTCGTTCTGCTTATGACATCGCTGTTGAAATTGAAGCGGTTGGCGGGTATTTAAATGCTTATACATCGCGTGAAAACACTGCCTATTACGCCAAAGTGTTAAAAAACGATACCCCGTTGGCGATCAATATGATTGCTGATATTTTGCAAAACTCGACAATGGATGCAGAAGAATTGGAGCGCGAACGCGCCGTGATTATTCAAGAAATCCACCAATCCTACGACACCCCCGACGACATTGTTTTCGACTATTTTCAAGAAGCCGCTTACCCAGGCCAAGCCATGGGCCGCCCCGTATTGGGCTCGGCTGATTTGGTCCGATCCATGGACCGCGAAACCGTGTTGAATTATATGAATAGCCATTATTCTGGCCCCCGCATGGTTTTTGCGGCTGCCGGGAATTTGGATCATGATCATATTGTCAAAATGGTAGAAAAAGAGTTTTCCCACCTGCCCCAAATATCTGAACTTGAACAACAAACGCCGAATTATACCGGCGGTGACTTTCGCGACAATCGGGATTTAGAGCAAGTCCACCTTATTTTGGGTGTCGACGGTGTTTCCTATTCAGATGACGATTTTTATGCCGCATCCGTTTTATCAACGCTGTTTGGTGGCGGAATGTCATCGCGATTATTCCAAGAAATTCGCGAAAAGCGCGGCCTTGTGTATTCCATATACGCATTTTTATCGAGCTATACCGACGGCGGTGTATTTGGGGTCTATGCGGGCACAGGCGCTGAAGAAGCTGGCCAAATTTTGCCGCTTATTACCAACGAGTTCACCAAATTAAGCGAAGGCATTCAAGAAGACGAAATTTCCAGAGCCCGAGCCCAATTAAAGGCCAGCATCCTTATGTCACTGGAAAGCACATCATCTCGGTGCGAACAAATGGCCCGTCAAATCAGCATTTATGGTCGACCCATCACTGTTGAGGAAACGGTTGAACATATTGATGCAGTTAATGAAAAATCATTAAAAGACGTTGCTGCGCGGCTCTTATCCAGTGCAACAACCCTAAGCGCCGTTGGTCCGTGTTCGAACTTAGGTGACCGGCCAAGCTTCAATTAGAAGCGAGCCTCAACATTTAATCGTCTTCACCAACCGTGTCTAAATACTCTTCAATCAGCTCGTAAATGGCTGGTGCGTCGGCTTCATTGGTCAGCACAACATTGCTCTTTTCACCGTAAATATTAAGCACATATCCACGCGCCCCACAGACTGATTCAAGCGCTGCAATAAAGGGCACGATGACATTATTATTCAACCCATCCGCCGTATCACATTTTTCCATCAATTGAGATAACGACTGCATCAATTGATCCGGTGATTGACCTAAGCCTTTATTTCGATTTGGTTTTTTTGCCATTTTATTTAAATACCTTTATGCGTGTCCGGCTTCATCAGAAAGCATCCGAGGATCGATGCCAATTTTCTTGATCGCCATTTCCCATTTATTTGCTAATTCGTCGCCAAATACCAACGTGTCGTCAGCTTCAACATGTAACCAACCATTTTCCCTAATTTCCGCATCCAGTTGCCCGGGCCCCCAACCGGCATAACCGAGCGCTAAAATCTTATCTTTAGGGCCGTTCCCTTCTGCAATATCGCGTAATATATCGATGGTCGCCGTTAAACCAAACGATTCGGTGACACGCAAAGTAGCGTCTTGAAGGTATTCGGCTGAATGCAACACAAAGCCCCGTGCCTGCTCAACGGGCCCACCAAATAAAACGGTCAAAGGGCTTTTCGAAGAGGTGGGCTTAATCTCTAATTGCTCCAATAGATCAGGAAACGTCAGCTCATCGATTTGTTTATTGATAACCAACCCCATTGCCCCTTCTGAATTGTGGGCGCACAAATAGATCACGGCTTTGCTGAACCTAGGGTCGCTCATACTTGGCATCGCAATGATTAATTGCCCTGTTAAATATCCGGGTTCTGATGTTTGCTTATCCATAAGATCAATATATGTCTCCCTGACATTTGGCGCAATGGTCCCCTCCGCCTATTTGAACAGATATCGACTTATCTTCACACCTGCACAATCTTACGTGATATGCGTGTTGGCGCGTGAATTGTGCGCCTTTGTAGGCTATAATAATACAGAAGCAATTAATCATATTAACAAAACCGGTGGCCCCAAACCTTGAATACCTTGTATGCATTTTTGATATTTCTGGCAGCATTATCTGGCACTTCGAGCTCCGCCATAGCCGCAACGGGCGCATCTGATTGGCAAAAAACCGAACAAACAGAAGTTCGCTTAATTGCTGCAACTCAATCAATAGGAACCGATGGCGCGCTTCGTTTAGGCCTTCATTTCCGCCTACAACCAGGGTGGAAAGTCTATTGGCGATCTCCGGGTGATGCGGGATTCCCGCCCCAACTGGAATGGAATGGCTCGAGTAATTTAAAATCAGCGACACTTCAATGGCCGGCCCCCAAACGCTTTTCAGTCCTTGGAATTGAAACGCTAGGCTATAAAGATGAATTGGTGCTGCCGATTATAGCCCTTCAAAAAACACCTAATGCAGCAATCAAATTTGAAGCCCAACTGCGCTACCTTGTTTGCAACCAAATTTGCATTCCTTACGACACAAGCCTTTCCCTTCATCTCCCCACAGGCAACGGCGAACCCAGTGAATTTACCCATCTGATCAACCGCTACCAATCACACGTTCCGGGTGACGGAAGCGTGCATGGGCTGAAAATCGTTTCTAGCCGCACAACCGAGACCGCAAACAAAACGACCCTTCAATTGGCCCTTGAAAGCACGTCGCCCTTAACTCATCCAGACGTCTATTTCGAAGGTCCAGATGAACTAACATTCACCAAACCCAAAATCACCCTAGGGCCTGACCAACGAACAGCCTTATTGGAAGTCAATGTCGATGGATTGACGTTTTTAGAGGACGACGTTGGGAAAACGATTAAAGGTCGCGAATTTACTGTTACCTTGGTTGATGGCAAACAAAGTGCTGAACAAAAGCTGATCATAGGTGACCCGTTATTGGACCTAACAGCCCAAGCCCCGCCCTCAAGCTCAAGCGCTGAAGTCTCAATTTTGTATATCCTAGCCTTAGGCATTTTGGGTGGGCTGATTTTGAACTTAATGCCTTGTGTGCTTCCAATACTTTCAATCAAAATTCTTAGTGTTGTTGGCCATGGTGGGTCTGAGAATAAGGCTGTGCGGTTAAGCTTTTTGGCATCAGCAGCGGGCATTATATCGTCGTTTCTTGTTCTTGCCGCAGCCCTTACGATCCTAAAGTCTGCGGGGATGGCCGTTGGTTGGGGCATACAGTTTCAATACCCGTGGTTTTTAATTGCATTGATAATTTTAGTTCTTTTGTTTGCCTGCAATCTGTGGGGATTTTTTGAATTTCGGTTACCAAATGCCTTGTCTCAGGTTGGGGCATCCGGTCACAACACCGACCACCTATCCAGCCATTACCTTCAAGGGGCCTTTGCCACCCTTTTAGCAACGCCATGCTCTGCACCCTTCCTAGGGACAGCCGTTGGTTTTGCTTTGGCCCGCGGCACGGCTGAAATCTTTATGATCTTTCTGGCCCTAGGGGT
>JAPKAX010000014.1 GCA_028825025.1 Rhodospirillales bacterium
AATGTGCTAACCAGACAGCCTCGTCCAGTAATTATAGGCTATCAAAATTCTTCACTCATTATCTAAAAATTAGGGAGCCATGACTAATACGCCATTGAAGATTAGATAGAATCTAAGAAAAGCCAAACCGTAACAAATAGCCACGTCGGCTCAATACAGCGAGCCTCTATGATTTGCTTTTTTTATTTTGCTCGAAAAACTTGGCCGCTTCGTTTATCCGGCCAGACGACATCAGCAACGCATTCAGATGCTTCGACATAACCAGTGCATCCGCAATTGGCATTCCCGTTGTAGCCCGCTGTGTTTCTTTCGTCATTTGAACAGCTATTGGGTCCAGTGCGGCTAGATTAGCCACAAATTTTTGGGCCCCTGCTTCCAATTCATCAGCGGTATCAAAAATTTGATTTATCAACCCGACTAGGTACAAATGTTCAGCATCAAACATGTCTGCAGATAGAAGCAATTCAAGCGATTGTCGTGGCCCAAGCAAGTTACCAAGGATCGCAGTATTTACAGCGGCGGGGAATCCGCCCCGCATCTCTAGCGCCCCAAATTTTGCAGTTCGATCAGCCAAAACAAAATCACAGCCCATAGCCAACGTGAACCCACCAGCAACCGCATATCCGCGGACAACCGAGACAGAAGGTTTTGACATGCTGCGTAGGGCTGTAAAAATACGGGTATAAGCTTCATCATTGGCTAGCGTTTCCTTCAAGCTGGCGTCTGACTTGGCCTCATCTAAATCCCGTCCAGCAACAAAATGGTCTCCATCGCCGGTAATGACCAAACAATGGCAATCCGGGTCGGCTTCGGCATTCGATATGCCATCGGCCAATTTCCTAATAGTTGCCCAATTCAGTGCATTTCGGCGCTCAAGACGGCTGATAACGAGTGTCGTTACGTGATTGAGGTGGGTTTGTTTAATCACTTGAGTTCGCTCTATTCCAAAATCATCGCAGCCAAGCCCTTATCTTTTTTAAGCTTTATGTTTCTGCGAATGATCATCACAACGGAGAGAATAGCCAAAGACAGGAACACCCAACAGATTGGGTTGCGAAGGAAGATATCAAACGACCCACGACTGAGCTGTAACGATTGGCGGAAGCTATCTTCCAATAAGGGTCCTAAAATGAAGGCAATCAAAAACGGAGCTGCTGGAACATTGAATTTCAGCATGAAATAGCCAATCAACCCCATCAAAAACATAACCATCAAATCGAACATTGTGTTCCCAACTGCGTAACAGCCGAACACACATAACACTAAAACAATTGGGTACAGAAAACTATTTGGAACGTCCGATATCCGAGCAAAAAACCGAATACCGACCTTGCCAACAACTAACAAATACATAGAGCTCAGCATAATCCCCATGAAGATGGCATAAACAATCGTTATGTTTTGTTCGAACAAAATAGGACCAGGCTGTAAACCGTGGATCATGAACGCACCCAAAATAACGGCCGTAATAACGTCGCCGGGAACACCCAACGCCAGTAGTGGGATCATGGTTGCACCACAAACGCCATTATTGCCGGCTTCCGCAGCTGCAATGCCTTCTAGCTCACCCTTGCCAAAATTATCAGCATTTGGTGATGTCCGTTTTGCTTCACTGTAGGAAAGGAACGCAGATGGTGCCCCACCAATGCCAGGAATTGCACCCATGATAACGCCAATGAAACTACCACGAACAACGCTTTTAAAGCATCGTTTCCATTCAGCCATGGTGACACCTTCATCACCTAAGCCTGCGAACTTTTTATGTGTTTCAAGCTTGCGGGTGAAGTGGTCAATAATTTCAGGCAAAGCAAATAGCCCGATTAAGACCGGAATAAATTTAACTCCACCCATCAATTCAGTCTCACCAAAAATCATCCGCTCTGTGCCATAAATCAAATCAAGGCCAACGGTTGCCAACAACAATCCAAAGCATGCTGCAATTAATCCACGAGCCAAATTATCACCAGCAACACCAGCAATAATGGTCAATGAAAAGAGGATAAGTGCAAAGAATTCTGGAGGCCCAAATTTAAGAGCGAATGAAGCAATGAAACCGGTGAAGAAAATCAACGCGATGTTAGATACAAAATCGGCAAAGCACGAAGAATATAACGCCATATGTAAGGCTTTATTTGCTTGGCCTTTTTGTGCCAACGGAAAACCATCTAAAACCGTACATGCGGCTGCCGGGGTTCCCGGTGTTTTTATCAAAATAGCCGGAATAGAGCCGCCATAAATGCCGCCCTTATATACACCGATTAACAACAGAATACCGGTTACAGGCGGCAGGTAGAAAGTAAAGGGAAGGGTTAGGGCTACGCCCATTGTTGCTGTCATGCCGGGGATTGCGCCAACGATACAGCCAACAAGCACGCCAACGAACAAAAAAGCGACATTATCGAAAGTCGCAAATAATTGGAATGCAATTGATAGGTTCTCAATCATAAGGCCGTCCTTTTAATAGAAAATGCCAAGGGGCATTGGAATGCTAGCCACCTTGAGAAAGAAATAATATAGACCGACTGGAAGTATCATAGCTACGGGGAGCATAATCTTATAACGCCGTTCCCCGCACATTAAGACGAAGACTATAACCGCAATGACGGAAGCCAAAACCATTCCTAGCCAATCGATCAATAGGTAATATACAAAAAAGTTTATGACTGCGATAACAGCCATTGTGACTGAACGGCTGGGGGAGTGATGAAGTGTTTTTTGGTGTTTAATATCTGCTATTTTTTCTTCTGAAAGCTGTTCTTTTGCTGATTTTAGGCCGGAATAGAGCAAATAAGCCCCAAAAACTAAGCTTATCCATACAATGATTTTGATCCAAAAATCAGGAGATAAAGCTAAAACTTTATTACTTTTTGGTACCTGCACACTGATTGGGATAATAACCAAGATCATCACCAATGACCCTATACACAGAATAGCACCAAGAATGGCGTCAGAAAAACGGGCAAAAAACATGTCCGCTCCTTTCAAATGGATATAGCAGAAAAACGTATAGTCGGAAGAGCAATGCGCTCTTCCGACTATTTGTGCTGTTTCCAGCCAGGGCGAAAACCTATTCGATAATCATATCGAGTTCTTTAACCAAAGTGCTGAATGCACCGAACTGATCATCAACGAACTTCTTGGTAGAAGGGCCATCTAAGATATAGGGAACAGAACCCAAAGCTTTAGTAAACTTATTCCATGCTTTGTCTTTCTTCACTTTTTGCAAAGCGCCACGAATCTTAGCAGCAATTTTTGGATCCATGTTTGGTGGACCGTAAATGCCACTCCAGCCAATAAGAACCTCGACTTCTGGGAAACCAAGTTCACGAGCTGTTGGCGCTTCTTTAGCAACCGCTTGACGTTCTTTAGTAGTGATCATAAGCGGACGCAATTTACCGCCCGCAATGTGGCTTGTTAGAGCAGATGAGTTGGTGCAAACCAAATCAACGTGTCCACCAACAGCAGCCGTAGCAGCAGCCCCGCCGCCTTTATACGGAATGTGGTTCATCGCATCTTTAGGGTTTGGAACACCCATTAACTTAAGAACCAAAGGAACAGCAACGTGCAACATTGATCCAACACCAGCAGAGCTGAAGCTCATTGTACCAGGATTGGCTTTAACTGCAGCAATAAATTCCTTCATAGATTTGTATGGTTTGCTTGATGCCGTTGCGCAAATCACAGGGTTAAGTTCAATAACACCCAACATCGTGAAGTCATCATATTTGTAAGGAATATTTTTCTTCATCGCTGGGGATACGGTTTGTGAACCAATCCGCGCTAACAATAATGTGTAACCATCAGGTTTTGATTTACTGACATATGCAGAACCAGTCACGCCGCCTGCACCTGTGCGGTTAACAACCATAACCGGTTGACCGAGATAGCTAGGTAATACAGAAGCCATTGTACGTGAAGCCATATCAGACGCACCGCCGGCACCATATGGAGCAACAAGTGTAATAGGCTTAGACGGATAATCTGCAGCCATTGCCATAGAGACAGAGCCCATTATAGCAAGTGCTGCAGCACCTGTAGCTACGGTACTCATAAATTTAGTATTAGATGTCATTTGAAGCATCTCCTGTTTATAAGAATTCAGTCAAAATGTTTTTTGACAGACATATTTTGCACAGTAAACCCGTGTCCTTTTTGTTATCTTATAAAAACTATGGCACAGTTATTGAAGATCTGTCAAATAGCAAAACACTGTTACGCATTGCAAAACAAAGCAATTATTAGTTAGTCAATACTATCCCCATGCGCTCGTAATAATTGTGTAGTCATAAGTTTCAATTTTTGACCCATTTGCTTAAGAAGTTCAGGCGTTACACGATCTGCATATCCGCCGCAGTTAAAAGAAAGGATCGTTCCGTCTATTAATTTTAAAGGAACCCCAACCGCACGATACTCAGGCACCCAATCACCGGCAGATTCCGTATAGCCATATTCATAATAGCATTTAAGTGCACTATTAATTCCCTGTTCAATCACCGGCCATCTTAATTTTTCATCAATTCGAATATCATCCAACAATTTTTGCCGTTCTTCCTCATGCAAAGCAACAATGTACGCACGCCCGATTGCAGTCGTTGAAATATCACGAGCAACGCCAATATCGAGCGGCCACGTAGCCATTGTTCGGTGGCGGGCTCGCTCAACAATGATCATGCTCAAGCCATCGCGAACGCCCAAAACGACGGCCCCACGAACCGAATCGGCTAATTCTTGCATAAGCGGGCGTGCCAATTCTCTGATCGAAAGCTGTCTTAGCACCGGATACCCCAACGTTAAAATATGGGGGTGTAAGAAGTATCGACCTGTATCGCTATCTAGATGCAAATAACCTAACGACATTAATGTAAACGTTAATCGCGACAGTGTTGGCTTTGGAAATCCGGTTCTACGCGCCAGTTCAGCATTACTAATACCACGGTCTTCTGACCGAAAAGCCCGAAGAACTTCAAACCCCCGAGCTAGGGATGTAATATACTGACGATCATTTTGCGCCTCAGAAGTTGAAGCTAATTTTGTGTTTTTACGAGATCCCAATGTTCGTTCCTCCATAAAATTTATAGGCATTCGACACACCCTTGACAAAGGCTTAGGTCATGAGGATTATTGAATACTAGCTTTCAAAACACTATTTTGCAATGCAAAACACAAATTAATATTTAGCCGAAAAATCTCCGAGGGGACTTTAAATTGCCGAACGTTTTAGCCAAAATGCTTAATCCAAAATCCATTGCGATCATTGGTGCATCACCAGATGCGAACAAGCTGAACGGGCGGCCTTTCCATTTTTTAAGGCGCGACGGATATGCAGGTAAATTATATCTGGTAAATCCCAAGTATACTGAAATCGACGGCATTACCTGTTATCCAGATGTTGCCTCTTTACCTATAGCCCCTGAATTAGCGGTCATTATCGTATCTAAAAAACTTGTTTGTGCCGTTGTAGCTGAACTTGGTAAAATCGGCACCCCAGTTTGTATCATTTTTAGCTCAGGCTATTCCGAAATCGGACCTGAAGGGGTAAAGCTTGAGCAAGAATTATTAAAGACCGCACAGCACCATGGCGTCCGTATTTGTGGGCCGAACAATCTAGGCCTGATCAACGCCTTTGAAAATATCACGGCAACTTTCAGTCAATACGCCGACAAGCCGCCGATTGCTGGCCCCGTTGGTTTTGCCAGTCAATCTGGCGCATTTGGAACCGGAATTTCAGCCTTAGCACGATCCCGAGGAATAGGATTAGGTTATTTTGTAAACACCGGCAACCAAGCAGATATCACCTTGGTCGACGCTTTAATCGAAATTGCTGATGATCCTAGAATTACCGTTTTAAGCGCTTATATCGAAGGCATTCGAAATGGCCCTGAATTGATCCGACTGGCCCATAAAGCTATGGAAGTTGGCAAGCCGTTGATCATTACGAAAGTTGGGCGGAAAGCCGCAGGTGCGCGCGCTGCCGCATCACATACCGGATCATTAGCTGGTGAAGATCGGGTTTTTGATGGGGTGCTGCGTCAATACGGTGTCATTCGGGCCCGCAATGAAGAGCATATGCTCGATTTGGTAGCGGCCTTTACCTGTTGCCACATCCCAACAGGTAAAGGTGTAGCTTTGATCACCCAATCTGGCGGGGCTGGCGTATTGATGGCAGATCGCTGCGAAGAGCTTGGTCTAGAAGTTACCGAACCAATAGCTGAAACACGCAAAAAGCTACAAACGGTTATTCCATCGTTTGGATCGACCCAAAACCCGATTGACGTTACTGGTCAATTTGTTGCTGAGCCAAAAATTCTCATCGATTCCATTAAAATAGCCCTCGACGACCCCGGCATCGATAGCTGTGTTGTTTGGTTGCAATTGATGCATGCTTATTCAGACCTACTGGTCAGCGTATTTAAAGAAGCCAATGAAAAATCAACAAAACCGTTTGTTATTTGTTGGCTGGAAGCCCCTGCAAAAGCTTTACTAGAACTTCGTGAAGCGGGGATATATGTTATTGGCGCAACGGAACGGTCCGTTGATGTGGTTGCTGGATTGGTCCAATACGGACAAGCGCGTGCTCGCCACGTCAAAGAATTGCCACCTTTAGCTAATCCCAATTATGGCAATGGCCGCGGGCAGCCATCACCTGTCACTTCCATTACGGCGGCTGTGCTTTTGCGCGAAGCAGGTATCTCTTTAGCACCAGCAGCCTTAGCTACAGATGCACAGAGCGCGCAAGTGATTGCAGGAAAAATGGGATACCCTGTTGCACTCAAAATCGAATCTCCAGACATTCTTCATAAAACGGAAGCTGGTGGGGTTTATTTAAACATAGCTGACGCATCAAGCGTTGCCGATGCAGCAACTGAAATTTTAAAAGCAGTCAAACCCTATAATCCGAAAGCCAAAATCAACGGATTATTGGTTCAAAAGATGGTGAAACCTGCAACTGAATTGGTTTTAGGCGTCAGACGCGACGCCGCATTTGGACCCGTGGTTATGGTTGGTCTAGGTGGTATTTTTATCGAAATTTTAGAAGACGTCGCATTTGCTGCCGCCCCTATTAATCCCGCTCAAGCAGAGCTAATGCTTGACGGCCTTCAAGGAAAAGCCGTATTAAATGGTGCACGGGGTAGAGCCCCTGTTGATCGCGCTGCACTTATTGAATTGATTTGTAATTTATCACAATTTGCAGCCAACCATCCCGAAATCGTAGAATTAGATCTCAACCCTGTGTTTGCAGACGGGGATAATATTATCGCCGTTGATTGGTTAATGATGGTAGATCAAGCCTAACACCAACGCATTTTGAATATTTAAAGGAAAACATAATGTCGCTCGTCCTTCGCAAAAATTTAGATAACGGCGTTGTTTTGCTTCGCATGAACCGCCCTGAAGCGATGAATGCTTTAAGCTTAGCAACCCGAGTTGAACTCGATGCGCATTTTAAAAGCTTAAACGATGACAGCGAAGTTCGATGCATTGTTATTACGGGAAACGAAAAAGTTTTCGTGGCTGGTGCCGATTTAAAAGAAATGTCGGGCATGAGCGCGTCCCAAATGACATTGGGCAAAACCCGTCAAATGTGGCGCGTCATTACAAGTTGCCCCATCCCAATCATTGCTGCAGTCAACGGCTTTGCTTTAGGCGGCGGGTGCGAATTAGCCATGCATGCCGATATTATTATCGCCGGAAAAGGCGCTAAGTTTGGTCAACCCGAAGTGCGCGTTGGCATTATGGCAGGCGGCGGTGGCACACAACGCTTAACCCGTGCCGTTGGCAAATTTAAAGCCATGAAAATACTTTTAACTGGCGAGCATTTTAGTGGCGAAGAAGCCTTTGAAATGGGACTCGCTAGTGAAGTTGTCGAAGATGATCAAGTATTAGATCGTGCCTTAGAAATGGCAGCAACGATTGCAGCACTACCACCACTCGCAATCCGCCAGACAAAAGAGGTTATCCTTTCAGGTGCAGACAGCTCTTTAGAAGCAGGCCTAAACTTAGAACGTAAAGCCTTCGATATTTTATTCGATACAGAAGATCAAAAAGAAGGCATGCAAGCCTTCATTGAAAAACGTAAACCCACGTTTAAAGGAAAATAAATATGACGTTAGATGCAACTCAAGACAATTTAATCGTAGGTGTAATTGGTGCTGGGGCTATGGGTCGTGGCATCGCACAAGTTGCAGCAACAGGCGGTTGCACTGTAAAGCTATTCGATACCCGCGAAGAAGCAACAAAAGAAGCCATTGGCTTTATTGAAGGCATGTTCAATCGCGCCGTCCAAAAAGAACGGATGACAGTTGATGAAGCGGAATCAGCCGTGGGGTATTTACATGCAACCAGTTCGATGTCTGATTTTTCAGATTGCCACGTCATCATAGAAGCGGCTGTTGAAAACTTAGATATCAAACGTAAAATTTTTGCTGAACTTGAAAGCATCGTCGCCGATGATGTGATTTTAGCATCGAATACATCGTCGCTTTCCATTACCACTATTGCATCTAAATGTAAAAACCCAGAACGGGTCGCGGGTTTTCATTTCTTTAATCCGGTTCCCTTGATGAAACTTGTTGAAATCATAAACGGCATCCGGACCAACCCAAAAGTAACTGACTTTTTGTTTGAATTGGGAAAACGCATGGGCCGGGTTCCAGTTCGCGTTACAGATGCCCCTGGATTTTTGGTTAATCAGGTGGGTCGTGGGTATACAATCGAAGCTGCACATTTATTCAGCGAAGGTGTTGCCAGTTTTGTTGAGGTTGACCGGATTATGCGCGACGCCGCAGGATTTCGAATGGGGCCATTCGAGCTCATGGATTTGACCGCCATTGACGTAACCCACCCCGCCACTGATTTAATCTACCAACAGTTTTACCATGAAGCGCGCTACCGGCCCTCAACATTAATGAACACGCGGATGGAAGCGGGTTTTCTCGGCCGTAAAACAGGGGAAGGTTTTTATGTGTATGAAGACGGAAAACAACAAGCGCCTGAAGAAAAAAAAGCCCCAAACTATGATGGCCGTGCTGTATGGGTTAGCCAAGTTCACGTTCATGCATATGAGCAAATCATAGGCATTTTAAACAAGCTCAACGCGACAATCGATGAGGGCGAAGAGCCTGACGATAATTCTTTGTGCATTGTATCTCCCTTAGGAATTGACGCGACAACAGCAGCCATCGAAGAAGGCTTAAACCCTGAACACACAATTGCCATTGATACATTGTTTAATTTGAGCTTGCGACGTACGTTGATGAAAACCCCCGTCACAGACCCTGCATACACGAAATCGGCACACGGCCTTTTTGCTAGTGACGGCACACCCGTTACTGTCGTCCGTGACAGCACTGGGTTTGTATCGCAACGCATTATTGCAATGATCGTTAATATAGGATGCTCCATTGCGCAATCGGGTGCCGCGACGCCGGAAGATATCGACAAAGCTGTGATGTTAGGACTTGGTTATCCCCATGGGCCATTAGGTTTCGGTGATACAGTTGGCGCAGACCGCATATTAGAAATTCTAATTTCTATATTCGAAATGACCGGCGATCCCCGCTACCGGCCAACACCTTGGTTACGCCGGCGCGCTCTATTAGGTCTTTCTTTACTGACCACAGAAACTTAATCCTCGCCAACTAAATATTTTTTAAGGAGTTATTACTCATGCTCGACGCTTATTTATATAATGGCCTTCGCACACCTTTTGGCCGCAATGCAGGCGCGTTAGCAACAGTTCGCCCAGATGACATGTTAGGCGGCGTTATCCGCGCTGCTATTGATGCCTCGTCTTTTTCAGAATCTGCCATCGATGATGTCATCATTGGATGCGGCAACCAAGCGGGTGAAGACAGCCGTTGTGTGGCACGTCATGCCCTATTGCGTGCAGGCTTGCCGATTGAGACACCGGGCACTGTATTGCAACGCAATTGTGGCAGTGGATTGGGCGCTATCATTTCAGCTGCGCACGCGATCACATGTGGTGAAGGCGATGTGATTATTGCTGGTGGTGTTGAAAGCATGACCCGCGCCCCGTTCGTTGTTGGTAAATCAGAACAAGCGTTCGGCAAACAATTTGTATCTTTTGATTCTGCATTGGGTGCACGTTTCCCAAACCCCGCAATTGAAAAAGAGTTCGGCTCAGATAACATGCCACAAACAGCCGACAACTTAGCTGAAAAATATCAGCTGAGCCGTCTAGAATGCGACACCTTTGCTTATCGATCTCAAAGCAAATACGCAGCGGCGAAAGCGGATAGTTTTTTTGACGGTGAAATTACCGCCGTCACAATCCCAGGTAAACGCAAAAAACCTGACACGATTTTCGATCAAGACGAATTCCCCCGCCCCGGCACAGAACTTGAAAAGCTTGCTACCATGCGCGCTTTAAACCAAGGCGGCGTAACAACAGCCGCAAATGCATCTGGCATCAACGATGGTGCGGTTGCGATGATGGTTGCAAGCCGGGCCGCAGGTGATGCTGCAGGCGCAAAACCGATGGCACGTATTTTATCAAGTGGCGTTGCGGGCGTAGAGCCCCGGATCATGGGGTATGGACCGGTCCCAGCGGCGGAAATCGCATTGAAGCGGGCGGGCCTGACTTTGGCAGATATGGATGTTATTGAAATCAACGAAGCTTTTTCTGCACAAGTTCTAGCGTGCGTAAAAGGCATGGAATTAAGCTTCGACGATAGCCGCATCAACCCCAACGGCGGGGCGATAACAGTCGGTCACCCGCTAGGTGCTTCCGGCCCACGGATTGCATTAACAGCAGCGCGCCAGCTGGAACGTCAAGGCGGGCGCTATGCTTTGGTCAGCATGTGCATAGGCTTAGGCCAAGGCATCGCGATGGTTATTGAAAGGGTATAAGCATGGCTAAATCTCAATCCAATTTCGTTTGGGAAGACCCTTTATTACTAGATGGTCAATTGAACGTAGAAGAACGCATGATGCGCGATACCGTCCATGGCTTTGCGCAAGAACGATTAATGCCATTGGTTCTTGATTGGAATCGAAACGAAAAATTCGACAGAAATATTATGTTAGAATTTGGCGAGATGGGTTTTCTGGGTGGAACCTTAGAAGGTTACGGTTGCCCCGGATTAAGTCATGTGTCTTACGGATTGATGTGCCGTGAACTGGAACGGGTCGATACAGCATTTCGCTCTGCTGTTGGCACCCAATCCGGGCTTGCCATGGGGGCCATTCACAGCTTCGGCAGCGAGGAGCAAAAACAACGTTTTTTGCCAAGCATGGCTAAAGGTGAAATTTTAGGATGTTTCGGTTTAACAGAGCCAGATCATGGGTCCGATCCATCGGGCATGGGGGCACGGGCTAAAAGTGTTGATGGTGGTTATCAACTTTCTGGAAACAAAGTCTGGATCACCCATTCACCAATTGCAGATTTATGTGTAGTTTGGGCAAAAGACGAAGAAGGAAAAGTCGGTGGATTTATTGTTGAACGGCATATGAAAGGCCTTGAGACGCCAAAAATCCTAGGCAAGTTCGGCGTCCGTGCATCTCCAACGGGTGAAATCAGTTTGGCTGATGTTTTTGTTCCAGAAAACAATCGTTTACCTGAAGCAAATGGCCTTAGCGCCCCATTGTCGTGCCTGAGCCGTGCGCGTTTTGGCATTAGTTGGGGGGCGATGGGAGCAGCAGAATTTTGTTGGCATGCGGCGCGTAGTTATACATTAGACAGAAAGCAGTTTGGTCGGGCTTTAGCCGCCAATCAGTTGATCCAA
Source organism: Rhodospirillales bacterium (assembly GCA_028825025.1). Taxonomy (GTDB): domain Bacteria; phylum Pseudomonadota; class Alphaproteobacteria; order Rhodospirillales; family Casp-alpha2; genus JABMNT01. The sequence goes on from JAPKAX010000014.1 coordinate 11,745, forward strand.
AAAAAGCTTGCCGATATGCAAACGGAAATCACCTTAGGTCTTCAAGCCGTGCTCAGGGTCAGTCGCCTTCAAGACGAAGGGAAAGCGACGCCCGAAATGATTTCATTGGTGAAGCGCAATAACGCAGGAAAAGCATTAGAGATTGCCCGCACGTCCCGCGACATGCACGGCGGCAATGGTATATCTGATGAATTTCATGTCATTCGTCATATGCTAAATATGGAAGTCTTAAATACCTTAGAAGGCACCCACGATATTCATTCCTTGATTTTAGGGCGGGCTCAAACCGGCATTCAGGCCTTTTGCTGAGCAACTATATAAGTCGCGCTGCTACATTTTTAGTGTCCGAGTTTACTATGTAGCCGTGCGTCTTGTTTCTTGAAATGACCAACAAACCATTCGGTCATTTGACCTTGGATATTCTGCCTATTTCCTAAGTACCCGTTTGTCTCAATCTCATTCATAATATCACGCAACTCATCAATCAGACCTTCATGGTATTCTTTATGTATACTGTAACGATAGTTACAGTGATCGCGCATCATTTTTTCCTCTAATGCAAAATGAGCCGAAATCTATGCCAAAATTCCACCTTACTGATCAAGCATCATATCCGTTCCCTGCACCGCCACGAGCTGTGTGTCCTTGTGGATCAAAAAACACTTCAACATGCTTAACGTTATCAGCGGCGCATCGATCCAAATAAGCCATGGTTAGATCGAAACAATCTTCTTCTGTTTGAACAACATTCATCCCTTGATAATAAATATCTAAAAATTCTTGAAGATTCGACAATTTGTAAGCGCGCCGAAGTTCATCAACAGAGGCAAAGGGTATTTCAATTTTGTTTCGATGAGCTATTTTAAACAACAGCTCAGGCTTAAGTGAACACTCTAAATGAAAATGCAATTCCTCCTTCGGTATTGCTGCAATCAATTCCTTCATTATATTTTCTTACACCTATTCATTTTAATTTTTACAACTCCAGTTCCGCAACCCAGATTCTAGGGACGATAAACGAGCTGCAAACAATATGAAACCGCTTATCATCACTTTCAAGCGCCGCTACCCTAAGGGCAATAAGAATTTGTCCCGCCACTGTATTGCGCCAGAACCAAGTGCCTAATTGCCATGAGGAAGGCTGCCCAGATGCAGCACCCGCTTCATAATAATACGCCTTCAAATCATCGGCCCCAAAGCGCAAAGCCATGGCGGCAGATATATCATCGCGCGGGCTCTTTTCATGCGGCCCTTTAAGGAACGAAGCAATATGACCCGCAATCTCTGCCATACTCAATTGTGCAACACCAACTGTTGTTCGTCCTCGCAACGCCTTCGCATTATCGTAAGCAGGTTTTAGCCAGGAAACCTCATCTTGCAATAATTTAAGAACGCCATCCACATCGCTCAAATCAATGCATACAGGAACATCAGAAGGCACCACCCAGTTTTGATCCAGCTCTGCTACATCATCCGAATGCTCGAAATCAGCCAAAACGTATGGCCCATCATCCCGCTCTAATAAGGCCAAAGCGCTTTCCAGCACACGCCGTTGTAAAGCAGGGTCATTAGGCGAGCCTAAAGGACGGCCCAATTCAAACGGCACGTACAAACTCCGAGGCGGTTGGGTTGTTTCACTGTGTAATCTAACCAAGCTGACAATAGTTGTCGCCAGTCCTTCAGCTTCCAAATAGTGTCCAAGCACGCTCACGGCGCGCGTACAGAACGGTCAAACAGGAAGAAGAACGACAGTATCGACGTTATCAGCTTTCATAATTGCAGCCAGTTGGCGAGCATCCTCAACCATATTTCGTGGGTCTGTGGCTCCCATAAACGAATAATGGGTCGGCGATACCGATCCAATAACGCCTTCATCGGCTAAGTCTGATAAATGCTGGACCGGAAAGACAACGTTCAAATCTTGTTGAAAAGCGCTGCGGTCAAAATTCACCGACACATGGCTCATAACTATATCACCGGGGTTCACATCCCCCGAAATGCTACGGTAACTCGCATCGCCACCGACAAAGTGTTTATCGGTGCGTTTATGCAGCCCTGCAGACGAAACCAAGGCAACACGCCGCTCATTAAGTGCTTTCCCCTGCACCCAAGGCTTGGCATCAAAGACCGGACAATCCAGCTTGTTCAAATGCTTTTGCATAACATCGGGTAAGGTACGTACATCGACCATATCGTTTTCCTGACATTGTTGAAAATTAGAATTTAAATTCTATTATCTAGCAATCGGTTTTATCGGCAAGTGTTATTAGAAGGTCCACCCCATGAAAAAGTCACAAACGGCGCAATCGTTTCAGTCTGCAGTGCCATCAACCCATAGCATCCTTGGTTTAACTGCTATATCTGCACTTATCGAAACCCATGGCAAAGCATTGGTTACGGACGCCGTTCGGTCCGCTTTGGCTGAGTTAAGGGAGCTTTTATCATCAGTCGGCGATGCGGCATTAACCGAGACGCGCGAATCAGCGGTTACCCTGCGCATTGAAAGCCACTTGGCCCACTTAGCCGGCGCATCTCTAATACCTGTTCTTAATCTTACGGGTACGGTCTTACATACAAACTTAGGCCGCGCGCCCTTACCCGATGAAGCTATTCAAGCCATGATCGCCGTCGCCCAAGGGGCATCTAATTTAGAGTTTGATTTGGAAACTGGGCGCAGAGGGGACCGCGACCATCATTTAGAGTCGCACATTTGTCGCTTAACCGGGGCGGAAGCGGCAACCATCGTTAACAATAATGCAGCAGCCGTATTGCTGGTTCTGAACACTTTGGCTTTGCGCAAACAGGTTTTGGTCAGTCGGGGGGAATTGATTGAAATCGGCGGTGCCTTCCGCCTGCCGGACATTATGGCCCGAGCCGGATGCAAACTATGTGAAGTCGGCACCACCAACCGCACCCATTTATCTGATTTCAGCGATGCGCTGGTATCCCGCACAGCAATGATACTTAAAGCCCACACCAGTAATTATAAAATTCAGGGTTTTGTATCCACCGTTCCAGAAAAAGATTTGGCTAGATTATCTAAGTCCGCAGATATCCCGTTTGTTGTTGATCTGGGCAGTGGGTCGTTAATTGACATCAGCCAATTTGGGCTTCCATCTGAGCCTACCGTCAGGAAAACCATAGCTGATGGAGCCGATTTGGTTACGTTCAGTGGTGATAAATTATTGGGCGGACCGCAATGTGGGATCATCGCCGGTCGTAAAGGTTTAATCAAAAAGATTAAAAAAAACCCGATGAAGCGTGCTCTTCGGGTTGATAAAATGACCGTCGCCGCCCTGTCTGCCCTGCTTAATCTTTATAATGACCCAAAACGAGCCGTCCAAAGCATCCCAACGTTACGCCTTTTAGCGCGTAATGAAATGGATATTAAAGTTCAAGCTGAGCGCCTTTTGCCCATCGTTGCGAACCCTTTAAAAGATATTGCCACCGTTGAACTAATCGCGTGTCAAAGCCAAGTTGGTAGCGGCGTCCTTCCCACAGGTGCGCTCGCCAGTGCCGGACTAGCGATTCGCCCCTTAGGCAACAAACGCAATAAGGGTGAAGCCCTGAACCGCCTATCAAAAGCTTTTCGTGAACTACCCTTGCCGGTCATTGGTCGCATTCATGAAGGCGCGTTCATGCTTGATCTCAGATGCCTTGAGGATGAAGACGGGTTTACCCAACAGCTCTCATCCTTCGGGCTTTCCCACCTATGATCGTCGCTACTGCCGGGCATGTGGATCACGGGAAAACGCTTTTGCTTAAAGCGCTAACCGGTGTTGATACGGACCGCTTACCGGAAGAAAAAAAGCGTGGGCTTTCCATCGATTTGGGTTTTGCCTACACCGATTTAGGCGATGGATGCAGCCTCGGATTTGTGGATGTTCCGGGCCACGAGAAATTCATCCGAAATATGTTGGCAGGCGTTGCTGGTATTGATTTTGCCCTGTTGGTCATTGCCGCCGATGATGGCCCCATGCCCCAAACGTTAGAACATTTAGCGATCCTAGATTTGCTGGGTGTCAGCCGTGGGGCTGTGGCTTTGAGCAAAATTGATAAAGTATCTCCAGAGCAAATTGATAAAGTGACACGCGAGATCGAGGTGTTGTTACAGCCCAGCCAATTGGCTAATGCACCGATATTCCCCGTATCCGGATTAAGCGGACTGGGTGTCAATAATTTACGAAATCATCTTGAGGCCACATCCCGTAAAATGACACAAAAGGACGCAGGTGGGAATTTCCGTTTAGCCATTGACCGCCGCTTTACCGTGCCCGGTGTTGGCGTTATTGTAACCGGTTCTGTTTTTTCGGGCTCCACCCGAGTTGGTAATTCATTAGTTATAACACCTAAAGGAATAGACGTTCGCGTCCGCTCCATCCATGCCCAAAACCAGCCCAGCGAAACCGGGACCGTAGGTCAACGTTGCGCCCTGAACATTACCGGTGCTGATTTGGATTTTGCAAAAATTAGCCGGGGGGACTGGCTGGTTAGCGGTAGCGCCCATGCACCAACCCAACGCTTTGATGCCCTATTAAGGGTAAATGCAAATGAAGATCATGCCTTAAAACATTGGACCCCAGCGCATCTTCATCTAGGAGCGGCCAGCGTGACGTGTCGAGTGGTTGTGTTGGAAGGTAAATCAATTGCATCGGGCCATTCTGGTTTGGTGCAAGTTGTATTGGATCAGCCCATTGGGGCCATGTGTGTGGATCGATTTATTTTGCGCGATCAATCCGCACAACGAACTATCGCAGGCGGCACCATTGTCGATCCCTTTTCACCTGCTCGCGGCAGAGCCATACCCAAACGGATTGCTTGGTTACATGCCATGGGCCAAAAAGCATCCGAGGATGCTCTTGTCCAGTTGCTCGCCCTTTCTCATCGGGGGCTTGATCTAGGCCGATTTGCTCAAGCGTGGAATTTAACCGAAGAAGAAATCGCGGAACTGTTAAAAAGCATCCTAATCAAAACTGTTCATATGGATGGCACATCTTGGGGGTTTTCAATTGAACATTGGGATGCTTACACACAGTTATTGATATCTACTGTGACAGATTGGCATTCAGAGTTCCCAGAAACCCAAGGCCCCCAGGAATATGAGTTAGGCCGGCGGGTTACGACCAAAGTTCCTTTCGCAATTCTGCGCTATGCCATCCGCGAACACATTAAAGTAGGTAAATTGGCGCGGCGCGGAACGATCGTCCATGCACCCGAGCATCAAGCCGAACCGAGCGCCGATGATTTGGTCCTTTGGAAAAGAGTTTCTCCCTTATTACAGAATACTAACCTGCGGCCGCCATTAATCAACGATTTGGCAACGGAATTTACTATGAATGTGGAAGAGCTGGGGAAGTTCCTGCATCGGATGGCTCAACTGGGTTGGTTGATCAAGGCAACTCCGACCCGTTATTTCACGCCAACGGCAACCTTAATCCTTGCCAAAATGGCCGAAAACTTGGCTATACAATCGGAGGGTAGCACATTCAAGCCGGGCGCATACCGGGATAAATCAGGGGTTGGCCGCAATTTAACAATCGAAATATTAGAGTTTTTTGATAAAGCAGGGCTGACCCAACGAACGAAATTAGGCCGACGAATACTTACACCGGCAAACGAAATTTTTGACATATCTGAAGTCGTTTCAGCAAAATCTATACTCTGAGGATGCAGCCGCCTATTGTATTAACAATGGAAGAGGATCGCACCCTGGTGGGGCGCCCGGACTTCAAATCCGGTGAGGGACGTTTAACGTGTCTGGTGGGTTCGACTCCTACCCTCTTCCGCCAAATTCACGTTTTATGTGTTGTTTTTTTCCAACCACGCAGCTCGTTTGGTTTCATCCATAACAGTTTTTTTATCGATTTTCGTGTCCAGCAACCAATACTGAGCTTCACCCGAAGGCGTTATAACTGCAGGGCCGTTTTCACAGTGGCGCTTATGATTTAACCACCATTCTTTCGATCCATCGGGGCGTTCAATCGCGGGGCCATCTTCGCGGTGGTGTTTTCCCTTTAAATACCAATGCCGAGTGCCATCAACTTCGTCCAGCGCGGGGCCATCTTCACGGTGATATAGACCGTCGATGAACCAATATTTAGAGCCGTCCACATGCTCAATCGCTGGGCCATCTTCACGGTGCGGCAGTTCATCCACAGACCAAATCTTTGATCCATTCTCATTAACTCGCATTACAACTGTATTCGTCATGGTATTCCTCTCACTATTGAACCCGATAGAATAATATTGCGTTACAAACTCGGGCGTTCCAAGTCACTAATTCGTTATTTTAATTTTTTTTAAACACTGTAAAAAACAGCAAATAAACTTTTAACTTTTTTGTATTTTACAATACCCTATCGAAGCAATCAAAAGGGGGCAGATATGAAAAAAAGAATTGGTGATCCGTGGATGCCAGCCGACCAATACGGCAAGTCTTTATCTGGGCTAGGCCTTAGTTTGTTGGTGGTCGATATCGAAATAGCCGTCGCATTTCAGACGGAAGTACGTGGTGCCAAAGTTATTTATTCGGACCCGGATATGGCCATTTTAGAAGCTCAAGGTTCAAATTAGATGCTTCATGCCGACCATACATATAGTGATCACCCCTTAAGCGGCAGTTTACAGACAAAATTAGCACGCGGCATTGGGACTGAAATCAGACTGCATGGCTGCAACCCAGATGATGCGGAAGTAAAAGCACGCAAACGCGGCGATACGGTTTTGGCAGGCACAATGGACAAACCCCATGGCTTGCGTGAAGTGTATTTGATTAATCCTGATAGTTATGTTTGGGTGCCCGATGTCGCCGTGAACGTTTAAGCCCATTCATATAAATCAAACATTAGGTTCTCAACGCAACATAACAGAAAGCATTGGCTTAAATGAATACGCCTAACAACGTCAATAAAGCGACAATATTTTCCAGTGCTTCGTTCTTTATGATTCTTTCTGTTACCTTGTTCACGGTTTCGCACGGTATCGTTCGAGGGATCGGAGAAAATATTCACCCGATTGAGATCGCATTTACGACCAATCTATTCTCTTTCGTATTTTTTTACCATGGTTAGTCCGAACTCGATTTAAACCTCTTCGTACAACCAGAATATATACTCATTGGATGCGCGCTGTTTTTAATGTGTGTGCGATCGGTGGATGGTATTACGCACTAACGATGACGCCACTGGCTGACGCAGTAGCGTTATCTTTAACAGGTCCGTTGGTTGCCACATTGGGAGCAGTACTTTTCCTTGGCGAACCGGCTCGCCTCCGGCGCTGGATCGCAATGGGCTTTGGTGTTTTAGGAGCTTTATTGATCATCCGGCCTGGATTTCAATCTTTTATTCCCGGTTATTGGTTTGTCATATTATCACTGGTATGCACTGCCGGTTCCCGCCTGTTCACTAAGCACCTAGCTCAAACCGAAGCACCCGCAGCGAACGGTGCTTGGTTGGCCTTATTACAAATACCTATTACATTTTCACTAGCAATTCTTGTCTGGCAATGGCCAAACCCAACTCAACTCGCAATGATGATTACGGTTGGGCTGCTAGCTGGCGCAGCTTATTACGCGTTGACTGTCGCTTATGACCGCGCAGACGTTGGTGCTTTGGAGTCACTCAACTTCATTCGCCTAATTATTGCTGCATTGATTGGGTACTTTATTTTCTCTGAAAATATAGATGCTTGGACATGGATAGGTGGGGTCGTCATTGTTGCTTCAACAACGTATGTCGCTCATAGAGAAGCGATGAAGCGTCGAGATATATCGAAATAGGTATTAATTAAAATTTCTGAAATTGACCCGAAGCAGATATTCCCCCACTCAGTTTCACCTCTGACTCAATACGACTTTCTTAATCGCAACCTCCCGTTGGGGCGGTTTGACCGGCTTCTTCGGCATTAGGGTTGTAATTACCTACCTCAGAAAATAAAGTTCTCGATAATTTTAACGCGATAGTTAAGGCGATGAGCCCTTTTCCTATGGTATTCATTTTTCACAACCTTTACACGATTTTTCAAATTATTGAGGAATTTTTAATTCTAGTAAATAATTGAAATTACAAAGAAATAGTACACGGAGGTGGAATAGAATAAATACCAAAATTTGATTAAGAAACGGTTCAACTTTAAAACTTACACCATCTTTTTAATCAAATACCGACGTTTTAATCGAACTAAGTTTTAAAAATGTCAGATTCAAAGTTAAGGTTATGCGACATCAATTCAACGATAACGATGTCGAATACTGTTCAGCGCATCACCCTTTATTGCTACAATTCTCGTGCCTTATGTAGTTTTTTATAGCTATCAATCAATTTCAGATGTTTATCTAATCCTTCGAGTTTCAGGCTCGTCTTTGTTAAGCCGAAAAATCTAACATCCCCCGTCACAGACCCTAACGCATTTTCCATGACTTCAGCGCCATACATTCTGTTAAGGTTTGGGACATAATCATCAATATCCAATTCATCATTAATTGTAATATCAAGCACCACGCCCAATGCCTGATAAAACAAAACACGTTCCACTGTATTATCATTGAAGTTTAAGAAGTCAGCGATGATCTCTTTCGCTTCTTCATAGTGTTCCAAGACTAAATAAATCAGTATTTTCAGCTCACCAATATCCAACTTTCCCCAAACCGTATTCTCATCAAATCCGATTCCGATTAATTCTGATATTACCGTATAATGATCCAGTTGCTGTTCTTCAAAACGCTCAAGCAAATCTTCAAGCTCGTCAACAGTTAAGGAATGGATATTTAAAATATCTTTCCTGAACATCAGTGCTTTATTGGTATTATCCCAAATCAAATCCTCTGCCGGATAAACTTCTGAATAACTTGGGACTAATATCCGGCAAGCTGTCGCACCAAAGTTTTCATAGGTCGCGATATAAACCTCTTTTCCAAGGCCTTCGAGGATATTCATCAGACATTCATTTTCTTCCTCCGTCGTGCCACTAAAGTCCCAATCGCAAAACTCATAATCCTGTTTCGTGCTAAAGAATTTCCATGAGATAACTCCAGTTGAATCAATAAAATGCTCAACAAAATTACCTGGCTCGGTCAACGCATAGCTATTGAAAGTCGGAGAGGGCACGTCATTTAAGCCTTCAAAACTGCGTCCCTGTAATAATTCAGTGAGGCAGCGTTCGAGCGCCACCTCAAAACTTGGGTGCGCACCGAAGGACGACAAAACACCGCTTGTTTTCGGGTTCATTAAGGTCACACACATAACAGGGAACTTCCCCCCCAAAGATGCATCCTTAACCAAAACGGGGAAGCCTTTATTTTCCAACTCCTCTATACCTGCTAAAATATGTGGGTATTTTACTAGAACTTCTTGTGGTACATCAGGCAGTACGATCTCTTCCTCGATAATTTGTCGTTTGATTGCGCGTTCAAATATTTCAGATAGGCATTGTACCTTTGCTTCATACAAATTATTGCCTGCACTCATGCCATTGCTAACAAATAAATTTTCGATCAGGTTAGACGGAAAATAGACCGTTTCTTGATCTGAATTACGCGTAAAGGGCAAAGCACAAATTCCACGTTCTGTATTCCCCGAATTTGTATCAATCAAATGAGACGCCCTTAATTCATCATCTGAATTATAGAGTTCCAGGCATTTTTCATCCATCAGCCCTTCTGGCAAAGCATCATCTGCACCTGCTTTAAACCATTTTTCATTGGGATAATGTACAAATTTACTATTCGCGATTTCTTCACCGAAATAATAATCATTATAAAAGAAATTACAGCTCATCCGTTCAATGTATTCGCCCAAAGCCGAACAAAGAGCACTTTCCTTCGTCGCCCCTTTTCCATTGGTAAAGCACATAGGGGAGGCCGCTTCGCGGATATGAAGCGACCATACATTTGGCACAATATTACGCCAAGACGCAATTTCAACTTTAATACCAATATCAGATAGGATCGACGTCATATTAGCAATTGTTTGTTCTAAAGGCAGGTCTTTGCCCACAATCATTGTATTGCTACCGCCTTTAAACGCTTGCAGCAAAGACGCATCATTCAAATCTTCAACAGCGTCAATTTTAAATTCAGGGGTTTGCTGAACAACTTTTTTCACAGTGCAGCGATCAGCCGACCTTATAATACCCAGCCGGTCACGTTCCAAAATACCGGAGGGTAATTCGACTTGAATCTGAAAAGTTTGATTATACCTGTTTTCTGGATCAACAATATTATTTTGAGAAACCCGAATATCATCTGTTGGGATATCACGCGACAGACAATAAAGCTTTACAAAATATGCGGCGCAAAGGGCGGAAGAGGCTAAAAAGTAATCAAAAGGACTTGGCGCAGTTCCATCGCCCTTATACCGAACAGGCTGATCGGTTGTTATTGTAAAATCATCAAATTTAGCCTCAAGGCGAAGATTCTCTAAAAAATTTACAGTTATTTCCATTTGATTATTTTTCCTTAAAAACGCGTCATCATTTATGTCTAATATATTGCCAAGATGAATATGGCTCTATTGCAAAATATCCAGTCTCTTTACCCTAATAACCCGACAACAATCAATGATTAGACTGATTTCTCCTGCAAGCTTTTGTCGTCTTATCAGAATTTGAATTGATCTTTTTCAACATATACAACACTTCAAAGCCTTTAATTGTGGCATATGAAGTTTTCATGGGCTTAAAGCCGCGTACATGCGAGACCACAGAAGACTACCTTCCCTAACGACCTTAAAATTACCCAACGTATCCATTACGAATAGTCGAAAGAGTTTATGGAGGCTAGTAAGCGGGGGCTTGCTGCCAATAACCAGATATATGAGTGGTGGAAAGGTCCGCTTCGGGCAAACAGCAATAGTTAAAGCGCCTACAAATCATGTCTGCTTTCGGCTACAGAGCGGAAGTCGATGCACTTTGGTCCACTTATCCCCAGAATTGTATATGAGTCACAGTAACCGATAGTTGGTTGGCTGTAGCAAGTGGATAATTTTTGACTGCCCAATAATCTGCTTGGTGTAGCCGTTTGTATTCCATAGAGACGCATGATAATTTGGCCATTGAGCAGTCAATTACATTTATATAACAAGGAATTACTATGTTTAATCATATTATGGTTGGTGCGGACGATGTTGAAAAGTCAAAAGTCTTTTACGATGCGATACTTGGTGAACTGGGGCATAAATCGGGCGTGATTGATCCCAAGGGGCGCTGTTTTTACCGCACAGAAACCGGCGTGTTCTCGATTAGTAAACCCATCGACGGAGAGCCAGCCAGCTACGGAAACGGCAGCACAATTGGTTTTGCAGCCTCCGACGCAGAGGCTGTCAACAGATGGCACGCCGCCGGGCTGGCCAATGGCGGTGTTACCTGTGAAGACCCTCCAGGCATTCGCGAAGGTGCCAAGGCTAATCTCTATATTGCATACCTACGCGACCCATCCGGTAATAAGATTTGTGCCATTCTCCGTGTTGTATAAGCCGGTCAGGTAACTTTTCTCGTTGATGAAGCTGTAAGAAATCATCAAAACGAGACGTTCTTAGTGTCTACTTTCAATGAAAGTAGACACTTTCTTTTCGCCCGTGGCGGATCACTTGATCAACTCCTCCACTATCGCGTCCATCACAGCCTTGTGAGTAACAAACGGGGACAAATTCTCTTAGCATTCCATTGTTATTGAGCGGATTGAAAACGCATTAATAGGGTGGGTTTGAAAGACCGGGTAACACTGATTATCAAAGCCCAATAGCGCAGCGAACAATCCAAGCCTTCAAGCCACCTGACCGAAGAATTTCACGAAACGGTTTGAGTTCGGCCTCAATGTTAGCAACAGTACTTTTGAGCTTCTCTGCCATAGATATTGCATCTTCAACCGTATCATTGTCATATCCGGCAGCAGCCAACAGGACATCGTGTGGATCGTTACCTGAAGAAATATCATCCGAAACTTTACGGATCATTTCAGCAGCCTCTTCTGGAAATCCATCAAAAGTTAATGATCGGGAAAGTGACAGGCTCAAAGATGCAATTTGTTTTTTCGCAAGTTTAAGCTCTTTTAATTTTAACCGTGCTTCAGTCAGGTCAGACTTATGCTGATCTGCCTTTGATTTGATTAACGCCAGGTCAGCTTCACCTTTTTCAATAACCATCGAGAGCTCAACGACCTGAGACCGAAGTTGCTCGACTTCACCTGGTTTATGGCCAGCAGCGAACAAAAGCGCGTCACGGGCTTCACTCCCATTTTGTTCGGCGATAGAAGCTTTTCTTATACGGCGAGCAAGCATTGTCGAAACGGAAACATTACAGTTAACTAATTCAAAGTTGTCGTTTTCCATTCATTAGAACCTTTCCCACTCATCATTAAAAACAGCTAATATGCCAATGCACAATCCCCTAGTAATCAACACATCAACTCCCCAAATATCACATCCGTTGCTACCTTATGGTTATTAAACCGGAACAGATGACGTAGTGGCCCATCCTCGATTACAGACTACTATAACCTGCAAAGGTTTGTATAGTCTCAGATAAACCGCTCTACAATTAAGCTGCTTACTGTTCTATTATATTGGTAAAGCAAACTTAACTATACTAAAATGCCCAATGTCCGACTTCTAGAAGCCCTATTTAAACACGAACTCAAACGATCCATTTGCCAGCGATGGTGATGGAAAACTTGTTCGCCACAACTATTGGCTAGACCTTAAAGACAGATCGTTGGTGATGACTACGATTAACGGCATTGGCGCAGACACGCGGGATGAAAAGAATGTGGTTTTGATCGGGCCAGAAGAATTGTCCAAATTAGTTTTAGATAACCACTGAATTCTTAAAAATCAGCCTTATATTCAAAACTCACGCACCTGAAATAATATAGTTACCTTTCCGTCACCCTAGAGTAAAAAGAATTAAAGACCAGCTTCACCAGCTTATGAATCATATCCTGCTTATCATTTAACGCTTGGAACCTATTGTTTTCTTATAGCGAATGACGCTGCTTAAGCTTACAGCCGAGATTAACTAATGCGCTCATAGACGGCTCCCTACCTGTACAGAGCAGCATGCTATAGTAGTGCTCACTTTTTAACAGGTAGTTTTTACTGAAATCTTTCTGACTTATATAGGCATCTTGGTTCAATTTTTGAAAAACTTGTCTTAGTACGTCCATTCATTGACCTCCTTTTAATAAGTAATAGTAAAAATAATTTTGTAATCCCTGTAAGAATTAGAACCTGAAGGTACTTTTCTGTTAGTAATAAGTGATACTTACACGTTCGAACCTATGCCGAAATTTGATCGATCAAAATTCCAACTTCAAAAAATTCTATTATATCTTTCAATGCGATAGTATGAATTTTGCTGAACCTGATTCGAAAAACCAAGATATGCTCACTTGTCGCGGTTTAAAATTCACCGCCACAAACGAATGTCCGCTTGCCACTCAAAAACAGGTATTAATGACAAATGGCAAATGAGCCTGCTTAGTGTCAATAGTAGAAATCAGGTAAGTGAAGCCAACAATGCTTTTGAGCCCTTCAAATCACCCGTATCAAGCCCTTCGGTCAACCAATTGTAGACAGGCGTTAACAGATTTCGAGCTTCGTCAGGCTGAGCCGACAACTGACATCAAAGCGAGTTCTGAGTTTTCCCGTGCTGAGAAGATTATGCTTCGAGCATCTAGGGCTTCAGCTAACATGGAAGTCGCATCCAAAATATAATTTGTACCCTCAGTCGTCACTATTTTGAGCGCCAACTCATCCGCACTTTGAAATTGATTTGCTTGCATTAAACTGAGTAGGCGGAGCACAGACATTTCATCTGTACTTATTTTTAAGCATTTCAAATGATGGAGATGGAATGTTTTGCGGCTACAGGAGTTCAGTGTCGTCATTAGTACTTCAAAAGCTTTGAAGGCGGATTCAACGTAGTAAATACCGTAAATGCTAAACAACAGATGCGATAATTTCGCCTTATCAG
>JAPKAX010000015.1 GCA_028825025.1 Rhodospirillales bacterium
CCTAAATTAAATCACGATTTATCTCACCTAAGGCCCTAGCCATTAATAAATTGTCAACTACAGCGATATTCTGAATGCATGTTGATAAACAACCTATTCAGCTTAGGGCTTAAACCCCTATCAATTAAAGGTAAAATAGCCAAGTCGATTGACAGTTAGGGCTTGGAGCTATACGAACCCGCATCAGGCATGTGCCCGTGGATATTTCGGGCAATTGCCCGTTGTAGCTTCGGGCCAGTGCCCTTTATATAATGAAAGAACATTCCATGCTCAAATTTACGGAGCTTGACCTAAGAGAACCGATCCTTCGTGCTGTTGCTGAAGGCGGATATGAAGAGATGACGCCCATTCAAAGCCAGGCGATCCCTTATATTCTTGACGGTCACGATCTGGTTGGCGTTGCTCAAACCGGTACCGGTAAAACAGCCGCCTTTTCCTTACCTATCATTCAAAAGCTTTTAAAAGCCGAAGGCAAACGCACAGCCAAAGCGACCCGTGCCCTTATTTTGGCTCCAACCCGCGAATTGGCTGTCCAAATCGCTGACAACATCAATGCTTATGGCAAATATTTACATTTACGCACCACCTTGGTCTATGGAGGGGTTTCTGAAAAACCGCAAATAAAAACGATGGCAAGTGGTGTTGATATCCTGATCGCAACACCCGGAAGGTTGTTGGATCTTATGAACCAAGGCCATATTAATTTAAAATTAGCCGAGTTTTTGGTCCTAGATGAAGCCGACCGAATGCTGGATATGGGCTTCATTCGCGACATTAAAAAAATTGTTCAGCAACTGCCGAAGCAACGCCAAACCGTTATGTTTTCAGCAACCATGCCTGCAAGCGTCGAAAGTTTGGTCAACACCTTCTTAAAAGACCCGGTTCGTGTTGAAGTTGCCCCGGCGGCAACTACGGCTGAAAAAGTCACTCAGCATGTTTTAATGGTACCTAAATCCCGCAAGCGCGATTTGTTGGAATTTGTTTTAAAGAACGAAGACTTAAAACGGGTTTTAATTTTCACAAGGACCAAGCATGGCGCTAACAAAGTTTCTCAAAACCTCGAGAAACTTGGTATTTCATCAGGGGCTATTCATGGCAACAAATCTCAAAATGCACGGCAAAAAGCGCTTAATGAGTTTAAGTCGGGAATAATCCGAACATTGGTCGCGACTGATGTTGCGGCACGCGGAATTGACGTAGATGACGTTACCCACGTGATTAATTTTGAATTACCAAACGAACCAGAAAGCTATGTTCACCGCATCGGCCGGACCGCTCGCGCAGGCGCTTCAGGGGTATCGTTATCTTTTTGTGACCCAGAAGAACGCGCTTATTTGCGCGACATTGAAAAAATTACTCGTCAACAAATCCCAATGATGGAAGACCACCCCTATCACTTAGAAGGCTTATCAGCTCATTTAAATGGCGGCGATATAGAAAAACCTAAAACTGGGCGCCGCTCGGGAGCCCAATCACGCGCAATACGTGCGGGAAAGCCAAAACCCGGAAATCGAAATAACCAACCCCAAGGCCCAAAAAAGGCACACGGAGCCAAGCCACAGGGGAATAACTCTCAAGGAGCAAAGCCTCAGGGTGCTAGGCCCACAGCCGCAAAGCCCGATTCTAGCGGTGGGCAAAACAAACGCCGCTCACAAGGTCAGCGCCCCCGCCCATCCCGTGATTAAGTGGATGTACATTTTTTTGAAGTGAACGAGACCTTAAAGTCCGTATAGGAATAGATCTTCAAACACGCAGCAAGTCTCGTTGTGAACTGTGTGCAGCCACTGAAAACTTAAGCAGTTATTCGGTTCCACCTCACAGTGCAGATAATGCTGACGATCGTATTTTGATCTGTATCACATGTCAAAATCAAGTTGACGCTACAGATACAATCGATGCCCACCATTGGCGCTGTTTGAACGATAGCATGATGACCCAAATCCCATCAGTGTAAGTTATGGCAAGGCGTATGTTGAGCCGCTTAAACTTGGAAATCTAGGCTCAAATGCGTTGGGTATGCTTTATTTAAAAGATGAAGCACAAACTTGGGTCAATGCATCAGAGAATACAGCCGAGGCAGACGATGCCGTTAAACATATCGATAGCAACGGTGCAGTATTAACAGCAAGAAATACAATGACGTTGATTAAATACTTAAGTGTAAAAGGTGGTAGTTTTATGGCCAAATGCGTAACCGCCGTCCAAAACATTTCACTGGCACCAGAAAACGCCGAACACATTGAAGGCCGCATAAGCGGTAAACAAATCGTTATACTGACTGAGTTTGTGAAAAAACCACTTAATTTACGACGTTGCGACCCAAGTCGGTGTTACAAAAATTCTGTTAAAACTAATTTCAGCGACTGAATTGAGCAAAGAGATACTAGATGTTATTGGCTTTGTTCAAGCCAGCTAAATTTAACGCTTTATTTCCCAGTATAGTGTGGCATCCTTTTTTCAACAAATGCGTTTAATCCTTCCGCTAAATCTTGGCTTTGTCCATGCGCTTCCCATGCCCGTACTTCCATCGCTAAAGCGCGATCTAGGGGCGCATCCAACCCATCATCAACCAGTTTTTTCATACGGCGAATAACCAACGGGCTTTTGCTTGCTATCTTTTCAACAAGCTTACTGACCCTCTCGTATAAAGCTTCTTGATCTGCGACAACTTCATTGATCAACCCCCATTCCATTAATTTTTTTGCAGGTAAAAGATCACCTGTAAACAACAATTCCTTAGCCCGCGTTGGACCAATTTTACGTGGCAAATTAATCGTACCCCCGCCGCCCGGAATAACGCCAAAGTTCACATGAGCATCACCAATTTTAGCGTCTTCAACTGCATATACCAAATCACAAGCCTGAACAAATTCAATACCACCCGCTGCCGCAACTCCATTAACTGCGGCAATAACAGGTTTTCTGCATTTGATTATACTGATAAATAAATCCGATGCCGCCTGAAAAAAATTTCTAATTTCTTCGCTATCTTTGCGCTCGATAATTCCCAACAAATTCTTTAAATCCGCACCTGCACAAAAAGCCCTGCCCGCACCCGTTAAAATGATGCCGTGAACAGCATCATCTTGGTCGGCTTTCGCGATGGCATCCGGGACTTCGACAAGCATTGCCCCATCAATAGAATTTAAAGCATCGGGCCGGTTAAGAGTAATCCACGCGGCGGGACCTTTTACTTCATATCGAATGCTTTGATAGACCATTTTAAATCTCTTTTTCAAATTCTAAGCAATTAATTACCAGTGGGTTTTCGCATCATGATGACGACGGCGTTACCGATTTGGCAAACCTGATCATTTTGATCCATAATTTCGAGGCGCAAGCGAACAACACCACGATCTTGATGTCGGCTACTCGGTCTGGCTTCTATCACTTCGGCCCGCACATGAACCGTATCTCTGGCTCGCAATGGCGCTTCGAAAGTCCAATCAATTCCCTTCAACGCCAATACAGTCCCGTCAATCAAATCCAGCCGGCTCAACAATCCAAACGCAATTCCAACCATCATGGGCCCATGAGCAATGCGTCCGCCAAAAGGTGTTGCCGCAGCAAACACTTCATCCGTATGAACTGGGTTAAAATCCCCAGTCAATCCAGCAAACGACATAATGTCGCTTTCCGTTAATGTGCGCGCTGGCGTTACAAATATTTCACCTTTTGTAAATTCTTCTAAGTAACGTCCCATTTTATGCTCCTATATATCACGTTCTTTGGCGTCTAGTTCTCTAAGCGCAATACGACGAATTTTTCCGCTAACGGTTAGCGGCATTTCAGAAATAATTCTAATTTGGCGCGGGTATTCATGGGCCGATAATCGCTTACGCACAAAAGCTTGAATTTCTTCACGTAGCGCATCTGTATCCCCGTATCCTTCAGCCAAAATCACATATGATTTTACAATTTCACCCCGTACCGGATCGGGACTGCCAATGACACCCGCCAATACAATAGCTGGGTGCAGCACCAAGCATTCCTCGACCTCGGTCGGCCCAATACGGTAACTGGAACTAATGATGACATCATCATCTCGGGCTTTGAACCAAAAATAACCATCCTCATCGCGATGGCCCAAATCTCCCAACACACACCAATCACCAATAAATTTAGAGCGCGTGCCTTCATCATTATTCCAATACCCTAAAAACATGACTGGGTCCGGTCTTTGAACCGCCATCAATCCTTCTTCTCCGGCGGGTAGTTCATTACCATCAACATCGATAATCGCTACCCGGTGCCCAGGCACGGGTAGGCCCATAGAGCCCGGTTTGATGTTCATGATCATTGCATTATTAGCGACCACCAAATTAACTTCGGTCTGGCCATAAAACTCATTAATCGTCACGCCAAAAGTATCACGGCCCCATTCAATGATCGCTTCGCCCAAGGCTTCACCACCGCTAGCAATGGAGCGCAAGTTAACGCCAAATTTCTTTGGGTCTTGAACTTGTTGCAACATACGAAGTGCAGTCGCCGGCATGAACGTATTTCGCACCTGGTGCTTCGCCATCAATTCCATTACAGCTTCTGGCTCAAATTTTGCAAAACGCTTCGCAAGAACGGGGATGCCGTGGAACAACGATGGCAACATGACATCTAACAACCCACCGGCCCACGCCCAATCGGCTGGCGTCCAGAACAAATCATCCGCATGTGGAAAAAATTCATGGGGAAATTCTACACCCGGCATGTGGCCAAGCAACACGCGATGCGCATGCAATGCGCCCTTTGGGTTTCCTGTTGTGCCGGAGGTATAAATCAATAAAGCCGGGTCTTCAGATTTTGTATTTCGTGTCTCAAACTGATCAGATGCTGATGCCAATGCTTCATGCCAATTGATTAAATTTTCACCTGCACCATCAATAATGATAACATGTTCAAGGGTACTAAGTTGATCTTGCACTTCCTTCAAATGGAGTAAATTTTCAGAGCACGTTATCAAAATTCGGGCTGCACTATCAGTCAATCGATGGCTCAACGCATCCGGCCCAAACAGACTAAACAAAGGAAGTGCAATAGCCCCTGTTTTATAAATCCCTATGTGTGATATGGCGCACTCAAGCGATTGCGGTAAATGAATACCAACACATTCACCAGGCTTAGCGTTTAAATCGCTCAGCACGTTAGCCAACCGATTGGCATTGCTTTTCAATTGAGCAAACGTTAATTCCTGAACGGAACCTGTAGCAGACTCATAAATAACAGCGATCTTATGGGGATCGATCTTAGCATGGCGATCACAAACAGCGTTTGCTATATTAAAGTGCTCTGGAATGTCCCACTTAAATGCATCGTAACACGCATCATAGGTTTTAGTCTTTGGCAACATACCATTCATTGTCACATCCTTTTCGCCACTTCTTCCAACATCACTTCGGTTGCTCCGCCACCAATCGATTGGATGCGGGCATCGCGTACCATGCGTTCAATAGCCGTTCCTTTAATATAACCAAAACCACCATGAAATTGTTGGCAATCGTACATGACTTTATTTACTAACTCCCCACAATATGCTTTGACCATAGAAACTTCTTTGGTGCAATCGATGCCTTGGGTGTCCAACCATGCGGCATGACAAACCAATTGACGCCCAGCTTCGACTTCACTTAACCGCATGGACAAACGCTGTCGGATGGTTTGTTTATCCCACAGCGTTGCCCCAAAGACTCTGCGGTTTCGGGTGTATTCCAATGTCAGTTCTAGTGCTTTTTGAGCTTCACCTATTGCTTGCGCTCCCAGAACGATACGCTCATTTTGGAAATTTTTTAAGATCGCATAAAAGCCTTGGTCGACCCCACCCAAAATATTTTTTTCTGGAACGCGGCAGTCATCAAAAATAAGTTCCGCCGTGTCTGAACTTTGCCAACCCATTTTTTCGATGGTCTTGCCTACCGTAAAACCCGGCGCTCCTTTTTCAACAATAAACATAGTGATCCCGTGCGAGCTTTTTTGACTTGTGTCCGTGCGCGCAGCTACAAAGTATAAATCACCGTGCACTCCATTTGTAATGAACGTTTTGGTGCCATTTAAAACCCAGTCATTACCCTCTTTAACGGCGCGTGTCTTTAACCCAGCCACGTCTGATCCCGCATCCGGTTCCGTAACAGCAACGGCTGTTATTAAGTTCCCTTTAATGATGTCTGGCATATATTTTTCTATTTGTTCTGGCGTGCCAGCATTGGCTAAATGTGGTGATGCCATGTCAGTGTGAACCAAAACGGTAATCGCGAACCCTCCATATGAAGACCGCCCTAATTCTTCGGCCAAAACAACGGTTTCCAATGCATTTAAATTTGACCCACCAAATTTTTCAGGATATCTAATGCCTAATAATCCAAGCGAAGCTAAATCTTTTAAAATCTGCCGAGGCGTCATTCCGTCCGCTTCCCAAACGTCTCCGTTGGGCAAAACTTTTTCACAAATAAAGCGGCGGATTTGATCGCGTAACAAGTCATGCTCTACTGTGAAATAAATACTTCTTTGCATGGGCAAAATCCTACGTCTTGTATTATGTTTACGCTTTAATCGTCACCAAGGAAACCCTACCATCCACCGTATCGCCAACCTTATGGCGGACAGATGAAACGATCCCGTCTCTCGGGGCTGTTAAATTTTGCAATAACTTCATCGCCTCAAGAACAATTAAAATTTGACCCGCTTCCACCTTATCCCCTACAGAAACACGAACCTCAACAATAAGTCCCGGCATCGACGCAGCAATCATACCGTCCTGGCTTTCTTCCTTAACAGTTGACTCCAACAATGCTTTTTCGGATGTTAATATGTGAAAACGATGTGAGTTCACTCCTGAATGCAATATCACTGATTGGTCATTAGTCTTCACTGAAACAGTGCGTCGATGACCATCAATTTCATAACATAATGTGTCTTCTTTTAGTGCTATATTTGTGAGCTCAAAGATCGTCTCAGAATTCAAGCACACAAACAAAGATATTCCGCTTCCTGATATTTGGGCTACACAATCCACATCTTCAGCATCGCGCACATAAAACGTTGTGCTTCCAGTGCGGCCTGCAGCTTCGGTAATTCTCCATGCACCCAATGATTTCCAAGGTGATTTATTATCATTTTTAAAGTTTGTACTGGATACAAAAAATGCGACAACTGCTTCCATGCGATACCGGTTATTCACACTGGGTGCTGTCCATCCATCGGGCCATTGGGTGCTCAATAAAC
The DNA here is from genome assembly GCA_028825025.1 of Rhodospirillales bacterium. Taxonomy (GTDB): domain Bacteria; phylum Pseudomonadota; class Alphaproteobacteria; order Rhodospirillales; family Casp-alpha2; genus JABMNT01. The sequence continues at coordinate 7,213 of JAPKAX010000015.1, forward strand.
CAGTGTGATGTTCAGCATCAACAAACGCATCTGTTGATAAAACATCAGTTAAAAATGCGATATTCGATCCGACACCACTGATTTTATACTCAGATAATGCACGGCTCAGGCAACGTCTGGCTGAGTTACGATCCGAGCCCTTAACAATTACTTTAGATAGCATCGAATCATAATAATGACTTACAACCGATCCCACCTCTACGCCGCTATCAACACGTACATTTTTACCCGTGGGTTCCGTGTATGAATTTATCGTTCCCGTTTGCGGTCGAAAATTATCCGCTGCATCTTCAGCTGCAACACGGGCTTCCATTGCCCACCCGCTGCAAGTGATATCAGATTGCACAAATGGGATTTTTTCTCCTGATGCAATACGGATTTGCCATTCAACCAAATCAATTCCAGTAATTAATTCTGTAACCGGGTGCTCGACTTGTAAACGTGTATTCATTTCAAGAAAGTAAAAATCTTCTGATTTAAGATCGTAAATAAATTCGACAGTTCCAACACTGTTATATTTAATTACACTTGTTAATTGAACTGCAGCTTCTAATAATTTAGCACGCACGGAGACTGGAATATTTGGAGCAGGCGCTTCTTCAATTAATTTTTGATGGTTGCGTTGAATCGAACAATCGCGCTCGAACAAATGTAATGCTGGTGCTGATCCATCGCTCAGGATTTGCACTTCAATATGACGAGCATTTTCAACAAACCGTTCTAACAATACATTCCCATCACCAAAGGCCGCTTCCGCTTCTTTGCGCGCCAAATGAAGTTGATTTGTAAAATCACTTAACTCATAAACACGGCGCATACCACGACCACCGCCCCCGGCGCTCGCTTTAATCAAAAGCGGTAATCCCACACACTTCGCTTCAGCCAACAACACGCTATCCGATTGATCAGTACCGTGGTATCCCGGCACAACAAGGACACCTGCTTTTTCTGCGGCTAATTTAGCCTTAATTTTTGATCCCATTTCCGCAATAATTTCTGGCGATGGACCGATAAATGTTAACCCAGCATCAATGCACCTTTGGGCGAATTCTGCATTTTCGGCTAAAAATCCATACCCCGGATGAACCGCATCAGCACCCGTTTGTTCTGCCGCATTTAAAATAGAATTAACATTTATATAACTATCACGGGCTTCTGACCCACCAATAAAAAATGCCTGATCCGCTAAAGATACAAACGGTGCACCCCTGTCCTCATCAGAATACACAGCAACTGAGTTTAAGCCCAATTCATGGCATGCCCGGATTATGCGGACGGCAATTTCACCCCGATTGGCAACTAATACTCTTTCGATGCTCATGCATCAGATCTCCAAGGTGGAAGCTTTTTATTTAAAAATGCCGCCACACCCATTTTCCCTTCACCGGTTTCCCAAGCATCGGCTAAACGGTCTTGGGTATACTGAACGTTGTCTTCAATTGTGTGCGCATCGACATAACGGATTAAGCGTTTGGTTTCTGCAACCGCTCCCGGTGCCGCTTCTAAATGATCCGTAATCACCTCCTCAACTCGAGACTCAATTTCAACGTTATTAACAACAAAATTCAACAATCCAATTTGCCCTGCGCCAACTCCATCAAACAATGCACCTGATAACATTGTGGCGCGTGAATTTGCGGCTCCAATGCGAGCAATAACGTAAGGAGAAATATTTGCTGGTATCAAACCAATGCGTACTTCGGTCAAACCAAAGCGGCTTGCATTACCACCAATCGTCACATCACAAACAGACATCATTCCAACACCACCGCCATAAGCGTGCCCATTAATATGTCCGATTAATGGTTTAGGAAGGGTGTCTAAATCGCGCAACATGCGACCTAATTCACCACTTTCAAAAGCCCGATCCGTGCGTGATTTTTCCATAGTTTTTTCAAACCATTTAAAATCACCGCCAGCACAGAAACTTTTTCCAGTGCCTGTCAACACAACAACACGCACCTCATCATCTATGGCTAATTCAGCTACGGCAAGGCGTAATTCTTGAATCATTACATCATTCAAAGCATTGTGTTTTTCAGGTCGATTCAATCGCAATGTTGCTACGCCGCGATTATCGGTTTCTAAAGTTATTGTCTCATAAGTATGTGTCATTTATCTCTCAATCTTACATGCGGTAAACGGGTGTTCTCGGTCCGACTTCTGGAACTGTCGTTACAATTGACAAACACAAACCCAACACGTCGCGGGTTTGGGTGGGCTCGATCATCCCATCATCCCACAGGCGCGACGTTGCATAATACGGATCACTTTGTTCGCCATATTGGACACGTACTTGTTTTTCAATAGCCACTAATTCTTCTTCCGTTGCGGGCGCACCCTTTACGCTTGTCCGCCGTAACTCCAGCATTACGTTTGCTGCAATATCAGCAGACATGGTGGCCAATTCTGCCGAAGGCCATGCAAACATAAAGTTAGGACGGAACCCCCGTCCACACATACCATAATTACCCGCCCCATATGATCCACCAACGATAACTGATATTTTAGGTACCTGTGCTGTCGACATTGCATAAACCATTTTAGCACTGTTTTTTGCAATTCCAGTCCGCTCGGCTTCTGTGCCAACCATGAAACCGGTAATGTTGTGTAAAAATAATAATGGAATATTGCGCTGCCCACACAGCTCAATAAAATGCGCAGCTTTTAAAGCAGATTCTGAAAACAAAGCACCATTGTTACCAATAATTCCAACCGGGTATCCATATATACGGGCCGTTCCACAAACCACGGTTTCTCCCCATTCAGGCTTGAATTCTTGGAACTGACTGGCATCGATAATCCGGGTGATGATTTCACGCACATCATATAGAACGCGCCGATCATGGCTAATGACGCCAGTTAATTCTTCAGGATCAGCTATGGGAGCCTCAATCTTTTTTCCCTTACCCAGCACCCGCTCCATATTCAGCTCGCCAACAATATCGCGCATCATTGCCATTGCTGTTGGCTCATCAGCGGCTAAATGATCAGTCACACCAGAGACGCGTGCATGCATGGCGGCACCGCCTAAGGTCTCTCCATCGACGTCTTCATTAATAGCTACTTTAACAATCGATGGACCGCCTAAATGAATGCGTGAATTTCCTTCGACCATAATCGACTGATCAGACAATGCCGGGATATACGCGCCGCCCGCTGTACATCCACCAAACACCACAGACAATTGAGGTAAGCCCGAAGCCGACATATTACATTGCCTATGGAAGGTGTTACCAAAATGATCGCGGTCTGGGAAAACTTTATCTTGTTGAGGTAAATTAGCTCCACCACAATCGACCAAATAAATACAAGGCAAGCGATTTTCAGCTGCAATCTCTTGTGCACGGACATGCTTTTTGACCGTTTCTTCGTAAAACGATCCGCCTTTCACCGTTGCATCATTAGCAATGATCACACAGGGCGTTCCCGATACAATGCCAATCCCGGTGACAATCCCCGCACTGGGCAATTGGTTTTTATATTGCCCCCATGCAGCTAAGGGTGAGAATTCGAGGAACGGCGTTCCAGCATCAACCAATAAATCTACTCGATCCCGGACCAAAACTTTGCCACGCAAATGATGCCGCTCGATCAATTCTTGGCGGCCACTGGACGTAAATTCCGCCATGCGTTCACGCAACGTGTTTAACAATATTTGGTAATATTTTTGGTTCGCCAGAAAGTCTTCTGATTGCTTATCAATCCGGGTTTGTAGATGGCTCATACATTACTCTCCACATGATTCAATAAACCGCCCAAAAGAATTTCAGTGTAGCTGTCTGCCAATTTCTGCACATCATCTTTCACCGGATCAAACCATTCCAATGTCGCGTTTAACGAGCCGATAAGCATAAGTTTAAAGGCATCGTGATCAACAGAAGCACGCAAGCCTCCTGATTCTTCTGCCCTGCTCAAAATCGACATCCATAAAGCTTCATATCGTCGACGCACGCGTCGATTGGCTTTGCGCACTTCATCGGGGACTTGACCATAAATTCGCACATTAGCCGAAGTGTAATCGCTAAACGCAAACAGGGCCTGTAGATGATTTAGAATACCAGCATGTAACAATTCACCCGCACTCGCCTGTTCTGACATTGCGCATATAGCTGTATCCACTTTTTGATGAACCATCTCAATCCCAAGATCGAGCACCTCTACGACAATCGCTTCTTTAGAGGCAAAATGATAATACAGGCTTCCAGATTTCATTCCCGCCGCTTCTGCAATAACCCGCAACGACACCTGCCCGTAGCCATATTGGCGAAACAAACCCGCCGCCGCATCTAAAATTCGGGCCCGAGAAATATCCGCCTTATCTTTTTTACCAATTAACATAAATATAATTTAACAGTTTTTTACTCACCTAACAATCGTTAGATAGAAAATATTTTTAGTTCCTAATCAATCAAAAGAAGAGTCCGAGGGCGATATTTATAACCGCATGATAATCAAAGCACTCATACGCCTATATTTTTTTAGGAACTCCACCATAAGCATCCCAAGAGCCAGCGGTCAGCCACCCCACATCGACGGGTAAATTGATACCAGTTATTCCCGATGCGAGATTACTTGCTAGGAAGGCAATTGCTTGTGCAACTTCGCTCATATCGACCAAACGGCCAGCCGCTGAATTATCCCTCAGAGCAGAAATATCGCGCTCGCCTTTATCAATGGCATCCTGCAATGCAGGCGTCAGGGTATATCCCGGCGAGACAGCATTAACCCGTACACCGGAGCGTCCCCATTCGGCAGCCAAACAGCTGGTCATGCTGATAACAGCCGCTTTAGCCGGCGCATATGCATGAAGCGGTACAGAACGCATACCTGTAATTGAGGCGATATTAATAATACTTCCATATCCGCGTTTTGCCATGCGCGTTCCAACTTCTCGGCATGTAATGTAGGTGCCCCGTTGATCTATTTGAACAACCCTGTCCCAAACATCTTGCTCAAGCTCATGTGCTCGAAGGGGTTTTTGAATTACGCCGGCGCTAGTCACTAAAACATCAATGGGCCCGACATTTTCTTCGGCCCACACAACCGCCGTTTCAATGCTTGTTTCGCTGCCGACATCAATTTCAACCGCCCGGCCTTTAAGCTCTTTAGCAATAGTGGATGCCCGATCAAGGTTGATATCTCCGATCACGACTTTGCATCCATACCCGGCGAACAAGCGGACACAGGCCTCTCCGATACCACTGGCTCCGCCAGTTACGAAGACGATTTGATCTTGTAATGATGTTTTCAAGGCTTACCCCTTAACAGAAATGATTCACGCTCAACTTTACTTCTACGTGAACCTGCTAGGGAAAGGTAGCTTTCAATAACTTAAGGTTTTTCTGTTGGGTTGACATTCTTTATTAGATGGCAACGGGTGCGGTTTAGGAAGAATTCTCAGCATCCCCGATATCTCAAACACATAGCGCTTTCTGTAACTATTTTTCTTTGATTTTTTTTTCAGCAGCCAGTCTCAGCGCTTTCAGCTTTTCGGTCTTTTCCTGTGATTTTTTTGATATTGCTTCTTTTGCTTTAATGACTTTCGTATTGTTGTTTTTAGGTGGTTTACGATCTTTAAACTCGTCTCTATCACCGCGCTCGATAGCCGCAATCATTTTGTCATCCGCATTGTTTGGTCGTGTTGATCCTGATCCCATTACGCTACCTTCTCTGCTATATGTTGCTTACCAAGTTTAAGAGCATTTAATACTATAAACCATACGTGGAGATAGCTCTAGTAATGCCCAAAAAAATAAATTGTCGTTTTGAATCTTATTTTTATCTCACCTTGTCGCTGCCTAAATCTACTCTTTATACTTGATCATGCCAACAGCCTTGTCCGAACATCATAAGGATAGTCATATTATTAAATAAGGTGCCCTAACCCCGCTGATCATGTTGATCATGTTGATCAAAGATATAACCCCTTATAATTGTAAAGTTGCCTAAGCTCTATTTAACACATTACCCTACCTTTGCGATATTATGTCACGCTACAAATCAATATTAGCGTACGTTAACTTAATTTCAGAGCGTTAGCTAAAAAGATGATTGATGATATTTTACTCAGCTTTAGCAACGAAGCTGCCGCTTTGTGTCAAGCTTTAGTCGATATGGAAAACAGCATGATCACCACACTCGAGCATGGCGATGCAATTGAATCGGAATTGCTTTGAGTTAATCAAAAACTACAGAGCGAGTTACGCGACAGAGTGATTGCGGAACGCCGTTTAAAAACGGTTTTAGAGTTTACCCTTAAAAAAGAGATTGAATAGGGCACGGTTATTCAAATGGACCTTGGTTGGGTACCTCACCCAATCCAACTAACAGTTTCTTATGCCGTTGTACCGTCAAGCGCAGTAATAAACACAGTTGGCGAAATAGCAAAAGATGTATCCTTTAAATATCACAACAACACTTTTACTATTCCCTGACACTAATTTTGAGGAATCCAATTTTTATAGTTAACATGTATTTTAGCGTCTGACCCATTCATTGGATATGTGTCAGATGGTCAAGATAATTATGAAAATTTTCATAGGCAGGCCGCCTATCTGTGATTTGAAAAGTTAGATCGCTCAAACATCCTTATAAAATAATTGATCGAATTACATAAATTATCATGACTTGATTTTATTATAGACAGATGCGGTATTTTTGTAGTTCTGCATTTTGAACAACCTAATTTAGCTGCTCAGAATCAATGATGGTTTAGCCTATATCACGGGACGAACGCCAAATGATTGATCCAACAACTCTGCCAGTTGGATTTAATCTCTTCTTATTACAGAGCATTGCGTGTCATAAAGTTTTTTATTCCTAAAGCAAGCTTCCAAATTTTATTTTAGACTGAGTGAATAAGGATTTGTTAATGTTAAATTTTACTGCCGAATGTGACTACGTACTTGAAACTAAAAACATCAATCGGCTAATTTTGGGGGGATGGACGGGTCGTGACGCCGACGCCGTTGAAACTCACATAGTTGAATTGGAGGAGTTGGGCGTAGCGCGTCCAAAATCTGTTCCGACCTTTTTTAGGATGTCTCGGGATCGCATTACCACCGGGAAGGTTATCGAAGTATCTGGCCCCGATACAAGCGGTGAAGTTGAGTTTGTTATTGTCAATTCACCCAAAAATGGCCTTTTGCTCGGCGTGGGTTCTGATCATACAGATCGCAAACTGGAAACTGTAAGTGTGTGTCAATCCAAACAAATTTGTGAAAAAGTTATTGCCCCTGTGTTTTGGAATTTCGAAGAAGTTCACGGTCACTGGGATAGTCTGATTTTGCGGTCTTTTATCTATGAAGATGGCAAACGCATCACCTACCAAGAAGGTTCAGTCGACAGTATGCTTCATGTCGATACATTGTTGGCAGATTACAAAGTATATTCGGGGTCCAGTTTTGGGATGTCAGATGTGATAATGAGGGGAACCATATCCGCAATTGGGGGCATTCGTTCGAGTTCAAGATTTGAGTTTGAGATAGAAGACCCAATTCTTGGGAGAAAAATATCCCATCACTATAAAATTACGACACTTCCAATACCCATTTGAACAAACTGTTCTATCATTTAAATTGTGAGTATCCTAAATGGCTATCAACGAAGAGCATATTAAATCATAGTACTTGCCATAAATGAGGGTTACAATCATTGCGAATTTCACTATAATAATTGGATATGATTAATCTTGGATGTAAAAGCAGCACGTAAATCCCATGACTAAAGTCCTCAATAGAGTGTACGCGCCGTAAGATACCGCCTTGATGTCATGCAAAAATACATTGGTGGTCTTGGTGTTGCTGCAAATACAATATTAACGACTCAATATTTTGACAACTCTGGAGCTGACGTAAATGCGTTGGCGTACAGAGGTTTTGATAAATCGTCTCTTACAGGCGCTATCATAATGATCAATGACTTGTTTTATATTGAGGGGTAAACCGCCCTTGCGGAATAGGTTGCCCGACGGATTGAGCCTACCGCAACACGTTATGCGGAAATTATATTAAGGTTAAAAGCTGCTGGTGCAATTGTCTCTGGCAATTATATATGACTACTCAAGATAAAAATGGAATGTATCCCATGAATGAAACCAAAGCAGACTCCCGCACGAGCGGAGAAAACGATCGTCGAATTCTCATACGTGAACGCAACCCTTATTTGTTTCGACCGATTAATTTCAGATCTGTTACAGCGCCTAATCGTATAATGTTATCGCCAATGTGCCAATATTCTGCAAAAGAAGGCATGCCCAACGACTGGCATTTTGTCCATCTTGGTGCTCGTGCCAATGGTGGTACCGGCATTGTCTTTACCGAAGCCGTTCATACTGAGGCGCAAGGGAGAATTACTCCACATTGTCTTGGGCTCTGGAATGATAAGCAGCGTGACGCGTTCAAGCGCATCACTGGATTTATCAGCGAAGCAGGCGCGGTGCCGGGAATACAACTGGGCCACGCGGGTCGCAAAGCATCAGTTGGACGTCCATGGGAAGGATCAAACCCAGTGCCCCTGTCAAACGGTGGCTGGGACGTAGTCTCCGCCTCGCCGCGAGCTTACGCAAAAAGTTGGCCAACACCCCACTCCTTGAGCGGACTAGAAATTCGCACGCAAATGGAGAGCCTTGCTGCGAGTGCCAAACGCGCACGGGAAGCTGGATTTCAGATAATTGAACTCCATGGAGCACATGGTTATTTAATCCATCAGTTTCTATCACCTTTAAGTAATTTGCGTGAAGACGAATACGGTGGTGATTTTGATTGTAGAGCAAGGTTTTTGTTTGAGTCAATCGATGCCGTACGGACCGAGTGGCCGAACGATTTACCATTGTTCCTGCGTTTATCAGTAACAGATTGGGTTGAAGGTGGCTGGTCACTTGAAGACACCATACGACTAGCTCAGCAGTTAAAAATTCGCGGCGATATAGATCTTATAGACTGTTCGTCCGGTGGCAACGATCCTAGACAGAAAATTCCGATAAATCCAGGTTATCAAATCCCGCTGTCTCGAGAAGTTAAAGCCGGTGCAGGTATTGCAACCGGTGCAGTAGGCTTGATCAATTCACCAGATTTTGCAGAGTCTGTGCTCGCAAATGGGGATGCGGATTTAGTAATAATGGGCAGAACGCTGCTGTCTGACCCGGTTTGGCCGTTAAGGGCCGCAAATTTCCTCAAGGTTCCTGAAAAGGGAGCATGGCCAAAACAATATGAACGATCAAATATATTCTAGAGCGCGATTAATAATGCTTATTGGATGACTATGCTGATGGATTAAGTATCCCAACGGCTGGGTTATTTCTAACTGCAAGGGATTGGGCGTTAGTCGCTAATTTTATCCAAGAGAGAATTAATCAAAATAACTGTATGGGGAAGTATTTAAAAGAATGTATTAATTCCGCTTCAAAACCATCAAGAACTAAATGGTGGATGTTTGGTTACCACTTTTGGACCACTAAGATTGGATCTCAATTAATAATTATTTTTGCTGGTTATGGAGGGCAAGCTATCTTTATTAACCCCAAAACTCAGGAAGTAGTTATGGCTAGTTCGGTAAACCCAAAATACGGATCGTCCAACGTATTTAAGAAAGTTCAAAAGGTTTTAAAAGAAGCAGGGGAATAGAGTTTTGCTTTTGCAGTTTCGTGAAATTAGATGAGCTTGCTTTGGTTGCATCATAACCGATGCAAGCTCATCGTAAGAAGATAGAAGTTAGTTTCCTCTACTCGAGTAAAAATGTACCCTAATGACCAAGGCCACATGTTTAATTATAATACAGCTAGAGAATCCAATATAAGCAATGCCCGTGACCAGACGTTAGTTCATTTAACCTGCTGTCATTTCTGCCTTTTGGGTTAAATAGTAACTCATGAATTCGCCCACCATATTTCAATAATCTTAACGACTTTTACTGAATTTACTATTATCTGCGCTTACGCCTCATTTTTTGTAACAGGATGCATCTTGACGAAAGTCTCGATGAAGGCGCTTTTCGTAACCACACCGCTTTCATTGGGTTCAAGAGCATCAAACGACTTAATCATTTTCGCCATGTTTGATGCCTCAAACTCTGCCTTAGTAATCATCTCATCGCCATTTGCATCCATCTGGTTGAAATATTTGGACGCCATTTCTTGGGGATTGTGACCGTGGTCGCCTCCACCACAACTTCCTGCATATGCAGGGGAGATAGCAAAAAATGCGGAAACAAAGACCGCGGGGATAATGTGTTTCATAAGCATAACTCCAAAAATGTTTCACTAAATATTATACGTAGAGAGTGTTAGTTCAGACCAGTCTTTCTTTATTTTTTTCAAAATAATTTCATTTTGAGGTGTTCCATTTGTCTAAATAGAAGGAACACACCAAAGATAGTATCTGCAGAACTTCAAAAATATGCTGATGATTTAGGGCCATCAGTACTGAAAAAAGATGGCCGAAAGCAACTACCTTAAATAACGTTTAACCCATTGTCTTATAATCATTAATTAAACTGACGGGTCAGGTCGTTAAAACTGCACTCTATAACCGAGCACTAAAGGAAATAAAAATGGCTGGGCACTTCAGCCCTGTCCGTAATTCAGGTATCGGGATTGATCGGAGCGAGCAGGATATTGCCGTCGTTCATCACCTGCTATCTTATTGTGTACACAAAGAAATCATTTCAGATGTATTATTACACGGGAGTGAAAAAGCTAAAGCGAGAGGCGCTAGTTACGTTGAACAAATAATTGTAGTGGTATTTAAATAACTACAATTTTTTAAATCGCTTGTGTGCACTAAAGTTGCACCCCCTATCCGACACAATTTGTATGGTTTATTGGTCATATTGGGGCCACTGCTAACCTACTAAATATCCCATCGATCCCACAACTTCATTCGCACAAACCCCCACCCTAGCCAATGCACTGTAATGGTTTATGGAAATCGTAATTTAGGGTCTAAAATAACGCACGTCACCTATAGTACATGCGTTATTTATAAACTTAACCAATAAATTTGATTGTCGGCTGTGTGCAGTTTCAGACACATAAACTAAAAGAAATTTAACAGAAATACAATTACCAGTCAGCTATTACAACTAAGTCAGGCAATACAGGTGTTCGTTTCCAATGTTCGTTATAAAGGGGTTAAGCGGAAGTGATTTTGGTTATAGGAAACAGCCGTTTTGGCCCAAAGCCGCCTCTTTCATTGATAGAGTTTACACGGCATTAAGCTTAACATAATTACATGAGGCGCAGTTATTAGTAATTTAGAAGTGAACGTTGGGTCCGTTCTGGATCGCCGTGTGTTGATAGGCCTTACTAAAAATTGAAGATTAGGTAAATCACAACAATGGTTACGTCACCTTACAGATCATGTTTGAAGAAGATGGTGAAGGATACCCTTCTAACTTACAAGTTTGAGTTGTGACTTTACCAGTTGCACCCAAAACCCCACACCCACGGGCAGAATTTGATCATTAAAGTCGTAATGGGGGCTATGGAGGCCACACCCACCCGGTCCATCCCCCCCATTGCCTAACAGAATATAACACCCTGGTTTCTGCAGAAGCATAAAGCCAAAATCTTCTGAGGCCATGATCGGTGGGCTATCCCAATGGACAGTATCTGCACCAAATGTCGAACGTGCTACATCGGCAGCGATATTCGCTTCCTTTTCTGTATTAATTGTGGCGGTAAATTCCCGTGAGTACGAGAACTCATACTCAGCACCATGGGCCGCACAAATTCCAGCTACAATTCGCTGCATAGTCGTTTCAATTTTGGATTGGATATCTGATGTAAAAGAACGGGTATCTCCGCGCAAAATTACTTTTTCAGGAATTACGTTTCTAGTGGCTCCAACTGAAAAATCTGTAACCGACAAAACACCCCTTTCAAGCGGATCAAAGGTACGAGACAACACCGTTTGTAAGGAAAGGACAATTTCTGAGCCGATGACAATGGGGTCGATACTTAAATGAGGTAAAGCTGCGTGCCCCCCTTTCCCAATGATCGTTATTTCAAAATTATCTTCACAGGCCATTACGGGGCCAGGCCGTATAGCAAAATGACCGGTCGTCAGTGACGGCATATTGTGTATTCCATAAACAGAATCGACGGGGAAGCGCTCAAATAATCCATCCTCGATCATTGCCAACGCCCCTTGACCATGCTCTTCAGCCGGCTGGAAAATGAAGACAACGGTACCATTGAAGTCGCGCTGGCTGCTCAGTTTTTTTGCTGCACCCAATAGCATCGTCGTGTGGCCATCATGACCACACGCATGCATCCGGCCTTCATGAACTGATTTATGGGGAAAGTCGTTTTCTTCCGTAATCGCCAAGGCATCCATATCGGCACGTAATCCAATTGCGCTTTCACCTGTGCCGCATTTCAACACTCCAACAACACCTGTCTTCCCGACCCCTTCGTATACTTCAATCCCACAAGAACGAAGGGTTTCTGCTACTTTTTGTGCCGTCAGGTGTTCTTCAAATCCTAATTCTGGGTGTTGATGAAAATCATGTCGCCAGTTTATTAACTCCGCATCAAAATCATTGGTATTGGTGTTGATATCATTCATTGAAATTTCCAGCTGAGCTAAGGTTGTTGGATTTTTATTATACATTAGTTTTCGAGGTTGTATTAAGGAATTCAATTGTTGGCAGTGTAAAGTCTATAACATATGGATGGGCTAAGGCAGGCTATGCTTCGGTATTATCTGAGATGGTAACAGCGTTAAATGGATAATTAGTGGCTATTTATAATATAAAATAGATAGGATTGACCTAAATGACAATCTCAAGTGTGTGCGGGTAATCGAAAATGTAGGAAGGGGTAAAGCCAATTTTTTTGAAAAATCCAACTGATTCAGAAAAAGCCTTCACAATCAATCGATCCTGATTGTTGTTTGCTGTCAATTGGAGGGCGTGACGGAAAAGTTTGCTTCCGACGCCTTGGTTAGATTTAGATGGATCAACGTAAATACTATGTAAAAGCATACCCTCGTCAATTTTTTGTAGTCCTAGGACACCGGTTGCCGGTTCTCCCACCACCCAAATAGCCATATAATTGAGGTCAGTGGGTTCAAGTAAAAGCGACGAAAGCGTAAGTTTCTTAATACGCTCAGTAACTGGACGGTTATACAGGCAGAGTTCTATTACACGATTGATTGAATTCAAGTCTTTCACGCCTGCTTTTCTCAACATTCATTAGCCTCACTAACCGTACCAACCCAAATGTCCTGACAAGATCTCACCAGTCACCTCGCTTTGTGCGTCATGGTTGATGAAACTTATATGAAAAATGCTGACGTGGATAGTGCCGCTGTTGCCCGAATCCTAATTAAGTTTTATGGTCGATTTAACAAAAATACGATGATGATCTGATTGTAAAACCACTATTTTGCGGATAAGTGTCACTATGCAAAATGCTTGTAAATAATTCAAAACTTTACGTGAAAGATTATAATGTTGGCGAATTTATCAAACTTAAATACGGCTGGATTACAGGCGATCAACTCAGACCAACTTTTCCCTCGAGAGAGCAGTAAACACGCACCCAGAGTTCTGTTGCTTTATGGATCTTTAAGGGCACGTTCATTCAGCCGCCTGATGTGCGAAGAAGCGGCCCGAGTACTGAACATTTTTGGTGCAAAAACTTGCACCTTCGACCCAAGTGGCCTTCCACTTCCCGATGATGCCGACATTTCACACGAAAAGGTCAAAGAGCTTCGACAATTGGTTGAGTGGTCAGAAGGTATGGTTTGGTGTTCTCCAGAACGCCATGGAGCAATGACTGGGATCATGAAAACTCAAATTGACTGGATTCCATTATCAATTGGTGCAGTGCGACCGACACAGGGTAAAACCCTGGCGGTTATGCAGGTTAACGGTGGATCGCAAAGCTTCAATGTGGTGAACCAGCTTCGAATTCTTGGTCGTTGGATGCGGCTTATAACGATTCCAAATCAATCTTCAACGCCAAAAGCATTCATGGAGTTTGATGATGATGGACGCATGAAGCCATCTCCCTATTACAATCGTATGGTTGATGTAATGGAAGAATTGGTTAAATTTACTTTACTGACGCGTGATACAAAAGATTATATGGTCGATCGATACAGTGAACGTATTGAAAGTGGTGATAATTTGATGAAGCGGGTCAATAAAAATTTATGACCGTATAAATATAACTAAATCTCCTATGTTTGTTTCTATTAATTTTTGAATGATAAGAATGTCACTTTCGATAATTTATCATCTCAAAAATCTGTTCAAACCTATAATAAATTTACTTAGACTCGGTAACCTAAAAAGAACTGAAGTTTACATAACATGTTGATAAGCGTTATTAATTGGTTCCCGTAATTTTTTGTAATGGATAAAAGCAGTGACAGATAATGTTGGCAAGGCTTCTAAGGGTGGAGCGTTGAATGGAGTGCGCGTTATAGATATATCTAACTTTTTAGCAGGTCCAGTATCTTCGATGTTTCTTGGGGATTCAGGGGCCGATGTTATCAAAGTAGAGCGACCTGAGACGGGGGATGAAATACGTTATTGGGGAAATAATAAGAACGGTGTCGGGTTGATGTATAAGTTGATCAACCGAAATAAACGTTCTGTTACCGCAGATTTACGCACTCCTCTCGGGGTTGAAATAGTCAAGAGACTTGTAAAAGATGCTGATATTATAATTGAGAATTATAGAACAGGAACACTAGAGAAATGGGGCCTTGGCTACGATGTCTTAAGCGCAATTAACCCTGGAATAATTATGGTTCGCATAACCGGTTTTGGACAAACTGGTCCTAACAGTCATCGTCCAGGGTTTGGGACATTAGCCGAGGGCTATGCTGGATTTGCGTCTATTACAGGTTATTCGGACAGGCCGCCATTGCTACCTGGTTTTGGCCTTGCTGATGAAACGTCAGGGTTGATGGGGGCGTATTTGGCGTTAGCGGCATTGCGTGAGAGGGATCAAAATAGTGGAAAAGGACAGATCGTTGAGTTTGGAATTTATGAGCCTTTATTTACTTTGCTAGGCCCTCAGGTTGTTGATTATGATCAACTTGGATTAATACAGGAACGCAATGGGAGCCGTCTTCCATTTACGGCTCCTCGAAATACGTACCGAACTCGAGACGATAAATGGGTTTCAATCTCAGGAAGTGCACAATCTACTTTTGAGCGTATGTGTGAGGCTTTAAATGTTCCAGAGTTAATAACGGATCATAGATTTTTAGATAATAGGCTGCGTATCCAAAATAGCGAGACGTTGGACGATGCTTTGCAAATTGCGATATTAGAATTTGATCGAGAACCGTTAATCAGTTTATTTGATAAATTTGGTGCAGCTGTTGCAGCTTGTAATGATATAGCAGAAATTTTTAAAGATCCACATTTTATCGCACGTGATAATATCATAGCTGTTGACGATGAGGAATTAGGTGGGCCATTAAAGATGCAAAATGTAGTTGGGAAATTCTCTCGTACTCCCGGTGAAATTAGACATGCTGGTCCAAAACTGGGAGAACATAATTTTGAGATATTAGTCGATATGCTTGGTTTTGATTTGGAGCGATTATCAGAAGAAGGTTATGAAATAGACGACACTAAATAGGAAAAGAGTTATGATGAAGGTACCCAATAAGGTCGTTGTTGCTGAAGTAGGGCCAAGAGATGGACTTCAATCCTTCGCGCGTTGGATTTCAACAGATGATAAAATAGCAATGGTTGATTTGCTTTCGGATGCAGGTTTACCTGTTATTGAAGTTACCAGTTTTGCCCACCCCAAGGTGGTTCCAATGCTGACTGATTCAGAAGTAGTTCTAGAACGTATAAAACGCCGGCCAGGGACAGTTTACCGTGCATTAGCACCAAATGTGAAAGGAGTTATTCGTGCTATAGAATCTGGTTTAGTGGATGAAATATTAGGACTTTTAACTGTTAGTGAGACATATTTATTGAAGAATCAAAACATGACGCTTGATCAAGCTATAGAGTCCGCAGGTCATTCTTTTAAATTGGCAGAACAGGCCGGTATCAATTTTATTATGGCTGTGGGTGTAGCGTTTTTTTGCCCTTACCAGGGAATAATATCCGATAAAGCGATCTTAAGTGTTGTTGAACGATTATATAGTAAAGGCATTCGTAGACTATATCTAGCGGCCAGTACCGGGATGGAGAACCCTTTGCAAATTAATCGAGTTTTTACGGCTGTTCGCTTTCGTTGGCCAGATATTGAAATTGGCTTTCATATGCATGAACGAACTGGAATTGCCTCCGCAAACATGTTTGCTGCCTTAGATGCTGGAGCGACATCAGTAGAAGGATCAATTTGTGGTATTGGAGGGGGTATCGTAATGCCTGGTGGAATGGGTGATATTGGAAATTTACCTACAGAAGATATAGTAAACATGTTAAATCGATCAGGTGTAAATACAGGTTTAGAAACAGACATGGTGCTTGCAGCTGCTCAAGAAATTCAAGGAATTTTAGATATACCGGTTCGCAGCTATATTGCTCGTAATAAAGATATAGGTATTTAATTACCACTTTTGATTTATAGAGTTAAAGTGAGTAAATGTAGGTAAGCAGGGATCTTTTTGGATCCTGTTAAATAGTTTCGTAAAACACTGGGTTTTCCAAAACCTATAATGGCTTTGATTTCATTATACCTGGTTTAGAAATCTAAGCGAGAGCCTTAGAGAGATATTGCAAGAGACAACGAATTCTGATGCAGTTAATATTATGGTTTGAGAACATACCAGAATTACAATTAGTTGCATACATCTGTCGTAACATTTAAGTAGCCCTTGATGATGAAGCGCAATTATCATAAGGGTTACAGATGGCTAACCGTCGCTATGGCGAAGATCAATTACTTATTTATGTAGAAGCTTTTTTATAAAGTTAACTAAAAAAATAGTTTGTGATTAGTATTTAAGAATGGTGTTTATTATGAGTGAAATAAATGATTCGTTTGTTCAATTAATTAGTAGCGTTTGGCATCGTTTTACGCCTTCAAATAGTGATGCATCGACATTGGCCGTTATGCTTAAGCCAATGGATGTTGCTGGCGAAGAAGTTGCAGAAAATATCGAATTTGATGATGAACCATCTGATTTCAATGCTGCTTTGGAAGAGTTAGCTGAAAAGACGGGTGGGATATGATGAATGAATTTCTTGATCTAGATCTTTGTAAAGTTGCAGATCTCATTAAAAAGCGTGAAATATCAGCTGTTGAAGTTACTCAGACAGCTATAAAACGAGCAGAGAGTTTGCAACCGTTATTGAATGCTTTTATTCGTTTAGATGCTACAGAAGCATTAGAATCAGCAAGTGAAATTGATAAAAAAATTAAGCGAGGAGAAATAGTTGGTAGTTTGGCAGGCGTGCCCCTTGCTCATAAAGACATATTTTATAGGAAGGGAAAGGTAACAACCTGTGGCTCTAAAATTCGGTCACAATTTAAATCAAACCGAACATCCACGTCGTTTCAGAGGTTATCTAATGCAGGTGCTGTTTATCTGGGCGGATTGAATATGTCAGAATTTGCTGTGGGACCTATTGGTAATAATATTCATTATGGAGACTGTAATAACCCGTGGAATCTAGATCATGCTTCTGGTGGGTCGTCCAGTGGTTCAGGGGCGGCGGTTGCGGGCCGTATAGTATACGGAGCATTAGGTTCTGATACAGGGGGATCTATAAGAATTCCATCTGCTATGTCAGGGGTAGTCGGTTTAAAACCAACTCAGAATAGGGTGAGCCGATATGGCCTAATGCCATTATCTTTTTCTTTTGATTGCAGTGGTCCAATGACAAGAACTGTTAGGGATGCTGCTAGAGTTTTAGATGTGATTGCAGGTCACGACCCAAAAGACCCTACCTCAAGTCAACGACCAAAGGACAATTATGAAGGTGCTTGTGATAAGTCAATCGCGGGCCTAAAAATTGGCATCCCAAAAACCTATTTTTACGATGAGCTAGATACAGAAGTTGCCGTTGCTCTGGATTTGGTGCAGCAACAATATTCTGATCTTGGAGCAGAAATTGTATATGTTGATGTACCCGACCATAATCATATGAATTTAATTTGGGCAGCCGCGCTAGCTGCTGAGGCATCAACTATACATAGAAAATGGTTGAGGGACCGACCAGATGAATATGGTCCTATGGTTAAGAGGCGGATCGAATTTGGTCTATATCAGCCTGCAACACGCTATTTAGAGGCTATGACACTAAGAGAAAAATATCTCCGCGAGTATTGCAAAACTGCTCTCGCGAATTGTGATGTTTTGTTAACCCCGACGTTGCCAGTAACTGCACCTGCCTATAATGATCTTGATGTTGGAGGAGGGAAAAACATGCCCGATCTGGTTTTGAAACTGTCTCGCAATACTCGTCCAATAAGCTACCTTGGGTTGCCTGCGCTTAGCGTACCTTGTGG
>JAPKAX010000223.1 GCA_028825025.1 Rhodospirillales bacterium
AAAAGCGCTGGGTAAAATCTAACAAATGTCAGAAAAGCTTGAAATCAAGCCGGATGAAATTCTAAAATTCATGGAAGATTACGATGATATTTTCCTGTCGTTTTCTCATTATCGTAAATGCTTGGACTCAATTTCTCCGATCGTTGATAAACTTTTAGAAGCAATGCATGAATTACGAGGCAACTTCCAACTAAAAAACGATCAAAACCTGATGCAAACAATTAATCATATTGTATCGACAATCAACGAACGCATGTCGGCAATTACCATCTGTTTTGCAATCTTCAAACGCAGCACAAAACACGTATGGAATACGATCTCTGCTGACCGGTTCCGCAAAGTTGAAACGCTCATTTCTAGCTAACATTTGACCATTGGCTGCGTGCTGTGCACGTTGAGCGTTAAGATGGATGCTTGGTCGCGGTTATTTCCAAACAAGCATTCCAGTGGGCCGTGCCGTCATGCCAAATTCATCATGTCTGAAATCAAACAGGGGATTAATAACATGGTCCAAGTTAAAGACGATGCACCAATGCTTTCATTGCTTGAAGATCTCAAGTAAAAAAAATGAAGTGTCTTAGTGTTTTATCGACGACACGTTGAGGCACGTTCCTACAGCAATCGGATACCCGCGTAATACGTCAGCAACAGCAGCACGCTTTTTGCCGGGCCGTTGTAGTTCCGTAATTTGAACAACCCCTTCCCCACAGGCGACCTGCAACTGATCCCCAACTAAGGTTCCCGGAGCATCGTTCGCGCTTTGGTCAAGAACGTCAGCAGCAAATACTTTAAAACGCTCGCCCGAATGCTCAAACCAAACGCCAGGCCAAGGCGTAAACGCGCGGATCAACCTATCTATTGTCAAAGCAGACTGTGACCAGTCAATGCGCCCTTCGGATTTTTCGAGTTTAGAAGCATACGTAACGCCCTCTTCAGGTTGTGGGGTCGGCGTCACCTTGCCCAGAACTAAATCGTCCAAGGTGGAAACTATTAAATCCGCCCCCATAGCCGATAATCGATCATGTAATTGAGACGCTGTAATATCTGCCTCAAACTCAATTCCCCGAACTGATAACACATCGCCCGTATCCAAGCCGACATCCATTTGCATGATTGTCACGCCTGATTTTTTGTCGCCTGCTTGGATGGCACGTTGAAGAGGTGCCGCACCGCGCCAACGCGGCAAAAGCGATGCATGAATATTAATGCAGCCTAATTTTGGCGCATCTAAGGCTGCTTTTGGCAAAATCAAACCATACGCAACGACAACCGCTACATCGGCATTTAAAGCCGCAAACTCAGCTTGACAGTCATGGCAATTGAACGATTTAGGGTTGCGGACTTGTAAGCCTTGAGCATCGGCGAAGCCGTGAACCGGGCTTAAACGTTCTTTTTGCCCGCGCCCGGCGGGCCGGGGCGGCTGGGAATAAACACAAACAATATCATGCCCAGCTTTAATTAAGCTTTTTAACACAGGCACGGAAAAATCTGGAGTGCCCATAAAAATGATGCGAAGAGCTGCCATTTAAGCGGATTTACGCTCCGTTTGTTTTTTCATTTTGGTCAGTTTACGCAAAATCATATTGCGCTTTAACGCGGTGATATGATCAACAAACAAAATCCCATCCAAATGATCAATTTCATGCTGGATACAGGTCGCTAACAGTTCGTCGGCGTCAATTTCTTGCGTTTCATTATTCTCATCCAAATACCGAACCCGAATGGTATCAGGGCGATCAATTTCCGCATAATATTCAGGTAACGACAAACAGCCCTCATCATGGGTACGGTCGTAATCAGAAACCCCGATGATTTCAGGATTTGCCATGCGAATGGGGTTGGCTGTGCTCTCGCTCTCTTCTGCTTTATCATCTTTTTGAACGTCGATAACAATGACCCGTTTGTTTGAGCCAACTTGTGGTCCGGCCAGCCCAATGCCGGGCGCGGCGTACATGGTTTCTAACATATCGTCCATCAATTGACGGATTTCATAATCAACCTGCTCAACAGGTTCAGCTATAATTTTCAAACGCGGGTCGGGTGCAATGATGATTGGCAAAAGGGCCATGGGTTTCGTCCTTAATACAATTAGCCCTCGACATAAGGACCCAAACCCCTTCCGTCAAGCCAAACAGCCCTTTTTTAGGGTCAAAACCCATCGATTTTCTGTGATTCCCCACCTAACCAGAGAGTAAAACCGTCTCCAAAGGACGTATCAAATTAAGGGGTGGAGGGGGGCTTGCCCCTATTGTTTTACGCGGACCCGATGACTTACCGAAACATGCCCATTGAACCCTCCATTGAGCCTGATTTCCATCGCGTTTATGGGCGGCGCTTTTATCGATTATGGTCCAATCGCCACTTAAATTCTCGTCCACTTCAACAACCTCATCCAGCACCCCGCCATTTTGCACCCAAATGTCATAAGCCGCTTCAAACGTATTGCGCCCCATCACATGGCGTTTAAAATCTGTTTGCTTGCGACGTATGGTTACATCAAAATTTTGGCCGATGCTAATATTTACAATCTCGCCAACGGGCACACTGTTTAAACGGTCTTCGCTTAAAAATTGCCGATTGCCCTTTTTATCCGTTCCGTACATGCGCAGCATTACGGCCAGAAGCGGTATTTTTGACCATCCGCCTTGTTAGTAAAGTGAATTTGAATTTGAGGACGGCTTGGTTGACGTTGATTGTTTGTGCGCCCATCAATATTGGGATTATTTACGCTCACTAATACCCGCTTTGCAGGCAGCTTTAAAGTTGGCAATAACTGTACTTGTCTTGCGTTCCCGCAGCCAAATCAATCCACCCGTCCAAATCATATAAATAATACCCGCTTAGCTTTTGCCGCAACAGAAGCCCACGGGCTATATCGGCTCCAACCATAGATTATGCTTTCATTAACCGGGGTGCGTTCGGCGCGCGTTGCTGGGGTGAGACCTGGCGAACTTGCCCCGCGACCAATTGCATTTGGCTTCCGATCAAATCCATACCGGATGAATTGACCGACATCGCAAGAGTTTTCAAATTAAGTTTTTTCGTCTTGTAATGAAAAAACAACCACATAATCCGCACGCCATGAAAACCCGTAAGTTAAATAAGATAAAACAACGGGTCGGATACATCGGTTACAACGTGCCCACCGATTCGTAAAATTAAGAATAGTTCGGTGCTCAAAATCTCTGCATCCACAGCCAGTTTTTCACCCGTCTTTAGGTTTGTTTTAACCACTTTTATGGTTTTAACCAGATGCATTTTCAAAAGCTCACGGCGGTTCATATTGGCTGGTAATTGCTCTTGCTGATCAACCCACATCACCCCAGTACTTTCCAGCTGCGCGCTATCACTTATCATCAAAGGACTTACACCTGAAAACAGCAACTTATTGTTTTCAGTTATTAATTTCATCTTTCGTTGATCATTTATTAATGTCACCCCGGCACCATACAACGTCACCCCAAGGCCCAATCGCTGGTTTGTTTCAATACTCTGGGGTTCAGCGTGAGCGGAGCCAATGGCGGCATAGATAAAAAATCCAATCACACAGGCTTAAATTTTACGGATTGACGGCTACTATAATTCATTTCCACAAATTTGCGTTTCCTACGTCCCTGAGGCAAGTTCCTACTCAACGATCATGGCAGGGTCCCTGCGGGAGTATGGCAATTTATTATGTTTAGTGAAAATTTAGATACATTATTCGCAATTGTGGGTGTCCTTTTATTGGGGGCCATTGGTTGGTTGATCGCAACCGTAAAAGCCCACACCAAAACAAAACAAGTAGCACTTGCGGATTCTGATAAACACCAAAGTGCCTTAAGTTCCTTAGAAGCTGATATGGATGCAACAAATGCAGAAACGCAGCAGTTGTGGATTTCAAGCGCAGAGCAAGAAACTCAAATCCGCCATTTGAGCGAACAAGTGCATTTGTTGCAAACTGAAAAATCAGCGTTGCAGTTACAAACCCAAACCCTAAGCCAACAGAAATCCGAAGCAGATCAAGAAATCAAAGTCTTACAGACAGAGCAAAGCAAAGACCGTGAAGCCCATACAGAACGCTTAAAAATCGTCGACACCTTAAAAGACGCTGCAATCGAAGCCGCCAAAGCGGCATCTGTGGAAAGTGCGACAAAACTTTCATCTAAGCTCTTAGACGACCACAAACGTGAAACAGTAGAGGCAAAAAAAGAGACCGAAGAACGGGTTAAACAAACTACAGATGCTTTGGTTAACCAAATCACTGAAGTCAGTAAAACCATCCATGCGCTTAATTTGGACGTTTCCAGCAATCGCAACACCATGGACACCGTCATGCGTGCACTTTCGAGCCCCGGCGGGGCCGGGCAGTATTCTGAACTTGGTTTGGAAAAAGCGTTATCGGATTTTGGCTTATTAAAGGGCCGAGACTTTTTCATGCAGCCTCAAATTGATGATTCTAAATTGCGCCCAGATGCTTTGGTGTATTTGCCCGGCGACACCGTTTTGGTTATTGATAGTAAATCATCAAAGTTTTTATTGGGTATTGAAGAAGCTCAATCAGATGATGAAGAATCCGAAGCTTTCGCCAGCCTGGCAAACACAATGAACAAACACCTGACATCCTTATCAAGTAAGAACTACAAAGCAGAAGTGTACGCGTCTTATAAAAAATCGATGCACATCGCTGGTAATCCCCAGATTATGAGCATCATGTTCGTTCCCAGTGAAGGGGCAATTGAGAAAATAACGATTGCTGACCCTAAATTCCCCATAAATGCCGCAAAATTAAATATCGTCGTTGCCGGACCCGCAGGGCTAAATGGCATCATTGGCATGTCAAAACTTCAATTGGATATGCAGCGCCAATCCGAAAATCAGGAACGTATCGTGGCTGGATTACAACGGTTTATTGAAAGCGTTGGTATGATTGTCCAGCATACTGAAAACGTTGGGAAAGGCTTAAAGTCAGCAAGTAGCCATTACTCAAAACTTTCCAAAAGCATGAATTCTGGGTTACTAAAAAGGGTTCAAGAGTTAGAAGTCTTTGGTGTGACTTCGAATAAAAACAAGCAAATCCCTAAAAGTATTCCCACCTTTACCCTTTTGGATCATAAAGATGATAATTTAATTGAAGGGGATGCGGCGGAAGTTGAGCAATCGTCTTTTTTAACCGACCAAACCCAACCCGACGAATAAGCTTTTTCCTTATACGGACACCATTGCGCTAGATGCCGTTTGAGCTAAATATGCGAGTATACTTGACTGCAACCTATCGCAAAGGTTTAAGCATTGCCTTTAAAAAGCTCAGAAGGAAGTTCGTTATGGAAATAAAGACAAGCGGCATTGGTGCCTTGGAAGTCTTCACCTTTATTTTTGTTGGCCTCAGCACCATCTTGGTTATTCTAG